>WGDE01000046.1 GCA_015493385.1 Phycisphaerae bacterium | reverse complement strand
TCTATGCCCTGTGCAATTTTTTCATCTGTTGTAGCATAGCTAATTCTAAAATGACTATCCTGTTCACTAAAAACATTGCCTGGTATTATTAGTACATTGTTTTCAATCGCCCTTTTAACAAATTCTGTCGCATTCGCATTAGGGGCTTTTACGAACGCATAAAACGCCCCTGCAGGCTTAGCAATCTCAAACTTCCCTTTTAGACCATTATATATTGCATTGCGTTTAGCCCTGTAAGCATCAACATAACTAGTGATATCAGTGTCAACAGCTGTTATTGCAGCTTTCTGGAACGGAGTAGGCGCACATACAAAAGTGTATTGTTGTATTTTTGCCATTTCATTCAGTAGCGGCTCTAATGCTTTATTAGTTGCAGCGTACGCCATACGCCAACCTGTCATAGCGTATGATTTGCTAAATCCTTTGAGCAAGATTGTTTTTTCATAATGATTTGCGATACTTGCGCATGGCTGGTCATAACTAAACTTGTCATATATTTCATCGCTCATAACTATAACATCATGTCTCTTGGCGACCTGCGCAAGCTCTTTTAGCTCCGCTTCATCGTAAACAACACCAGTAGGGTTCGCTGGAGAGTTGACAATTATCAGCTTTGTCTTTTCGGTTATTGCATCTTCGATTCTTTGGACAGGCAATTTAAAATCTGGATATGTATCTATAAAGACACACTTGCCACCAAGCATATTAATCAAATGCTTATATATGACAAAATATGGGTCTGGAATTATAATTTCGTCGCCAGGATTGACTAATGCCATAAAACTTAGCAGTAAAGAACCGCTTACTCCGCTAGTTACGAGCACAGACGGATCTTGCCAGTTATATTCACTCTCTATAGTCTCAGTAAGTTTTGCCTTTAGTTGTTCGTCCCCTGCTGTCTGGGAATATCTGTTATGCCCCGCCTGTATCGCTTCTATTGCAGAATCTTTAATTGTCTGCGGCACATCAAAATCAGGCAATCCTATAGAAAAGTTGACAGGATCTTTTAATTTTGCTGCTAAAGCAAATACTTTGCGTATACCACTCGCATCAATAGCTTGAGTTCTCTGTGCAAGATAATTCATTGGGTAGCTCCCTATTTTATTCTTAGTACCGTAAATGCGCATAAAAAAAAGCCGCTAAGAGAATATAGCCTCTGCGGCTTTAAAACACAAAATTTATATAACTAAAGGATGTTATTATTCTTCAACTTTTTTCTTTTTCTTACCAGCAACAGCCTTGTAGTTAGATACTTTCGCAAGAGCAGTAACACTGTCACCATCTTCCCATAGCCCTTCTTCTTGAAGCTTTTCTATACGTTCTGCACGAGATAGTACATTGCGGTGTCTAATCAAAGCACTGTTGATTTTTAGAGAACGATCAATACTCATTCTGAATATCTCCTATATTACTTTTTTTACTTCTTCAATTTCATTCCATAAGCATCTTGAAAAGGTTTTGAGCCAAATGGTTCAAACTCTTCAGGTGCTTTATAATATGCGCCTATTCGTTTAATCTTGCGAAGGTCGTTATACGCCTGCGTTCCAATTCTTGTGAAACCGCCAGTATAGCGATTTTTTGTTATAAGTAAATAGTTGTTTGATTTTTTTATTATTTCTAACTCGATTCCATTTTTAGCAAAGTAATCCTTTACTGGTATTAGGTCTCTTTTTACCATATACCTAGTAACACAGATGACGTTATTGGCTTCCTTAGCCACAACGGGTTTAACTATTTTTTGGGGCTCAATAACATCTTTTTTCAATTTATCTGCCGGCTTAGGCGGAATATATACAGGTTTTCTGAGTGTCTTTATTTTTGGTTCTGGCGAGATGGTCGCAACGTGAGTTATTTTCTTATCGTTAGTATTATCAGCAACTTTGGTAGCATTTTCAATGCCTCTATTGCTAATTTGTCCCGTTTTGAAAGCTCCTAGCAATAACACGAGCAAAACCAAGATGGCTATCGATGCTCTAGAAATATTCAATTCTAAGTGAAATTTTTTTTCTAACATGCTAATAGTCTTGTCTTTTTTAGGATTATCGCTACTCTTGTTATTACCGCCTCTGTTGGGAGCTTTATTATTGGTAATGCTGCCCTTACTAGCACCTATAGCTTCATACAAAGCCATTTTTCCAGTTTTTTTTGTCATAACACAGACCCAAATAACATTTATAGAATTGTTAGATGTAAAATAAAGCTCAATCACTGTAATCTGCCATAAAATACGACATAATTCAATTGCAAAGTTGCAATAAACTCAATTTTTGTATGGAGTTATAGATGTTTGCATGCCAACGTGAGGACAAAAAAAAATATTTTCGCTTTATTTCTTTTAGTATGTACCTATAATTACGCACCAAAGTTAATTTTAACTTGACAAAGTAGCGTTATTTGGCTATTTAAGTCATCTTAAATTTGGTGCAGATTGTTTGCACATATAAAGATAGCAGCATTAAGGATTGATGTCTGCTTAAATATAAATTTGTTACTATTCCCTGCTTGCTAGCGAGCAACAACAGCTGGTGGTGGGGTTTAAGTTTTATGACAGAATAGTAACCAGAATTGGAGCAGTTTAATGTTACCTGTAAAAAAGATTAGTAAAACTAGAACTAGGACTCGCAGAAGTCATCATAGCCTAAAGGCTACCAATTACACATTATGTCAGCAATGCGGAACAGCTAAACTTCCTCACGCAGCATGTGATAATTGCGGTTACGTTAATAAAAATGTAAGTCTAGACCTCAATAAAGAGGATGCTAATTAGATATGCGTATCGCACTTGACGCTATGGGTGGCGATAGTGCACCAGATATTATTATAACTGGCGCAATAGATGCCCTAAATATGCTCGACAAGGACGACGAGCTTTATTTGGTTGGTCCAGAAGAATTAATAACTTCAAAATTGGGGGCTCTTAGTCTTCAAGATTCTAGGATTAAAGTCGTCAATGCTAGTGAAGTTATTGGAATGGACGAACCTCCTGTCGAAGCATTGCGCAAAAAAAAGGACAACTCGATTGGCGTTATGGCAAAGCTTGCCTCAAAGGGTAAAGTTGACGCTGTTATATCAGCGGGCAATACTGGTGCGTGCGTAGCGGCTTGTCAACTTAGAATGAGAAATCTTGCAGGGGTTAATCGCCCTGGCATTTCTGTGATTATGCCTACGTTTAAAGGTCCTGTCGCAGTTTGTGATGTCGGCGCAAACGTTGCTTGCAAACCTATAAACCTCTACCAATATGCTGTAATGTCTAGCTTATTTATTCATGACATGTACAATATTGACAAGCCTCGTGTTGGTCTAATGAGTATTGGTGAGGAAGATACTAAAGGAAATGACATCACAAAGAAAACTCGTGAATTACTACTTGCCGATAGACGTATAAATTTCATAGGAAATATTGAAGGCCGCGACGTGTTCAACGGCGTTTGTGATGTTGTTGTCTGCGAAGGCTTTGTTGGCAATGTAATATTGAAGCTTACTGAAGGGTTGGTCAGTGGACTTTTTGGAGCTCTTAAAGAGGAAGTTAAGAAGAGCCTGTTTCTACTAGCTTTAGTTCCTCTATTAAAGGGTGTAATGAAGAATTTCTACAAGAAGTATGATTACCATGAGTATGGTGGCGCATTGCTTTTAGGCGTAAATGGAACGAGCGTTATATGTCATGGTTCGAGCAAGGCAAAAACTATAAAGAATGCTATATTTGCAGCAAAGCAATTCAATGAACTTCACATTAATGACAAAATAGTAGAGCATCTATCAGGTTCTTCTATGGGGACAAACGATGACTAATCCAAGCCTCACTGTTGAAAAAAAGTATAACGGTATAATTGTAGGTAGTGGTTCTGCATTACCTAGCAAAATTTTGACTAATGATGATCTCTCTAAGATGGTAGATACCAATGATGAGTGGATTGTTACTCGTACCGGTATAAAAGAACGCCATATTTGTGGCGATTCTGAAACCACTGCAACTCTTGCTACAGAAGCATCACGCAGGGCCCTTGAAGATGCCGGTATGGATGCTAAGGAGTTAGATCTAATTATAGTCGGCACTATAACACCTGAGATGGTCTTCCCTTCAACTGCCTGCTTTATTCAGGATAGCATTGGTGCGACTAATGCCTTTGCCTTCGATATTACAGCAGCATGTAGTGGCTTTATTTATGGGCTCTCAATAGCTGAAAATTTCATAGCTTCAGGCCGTTATAAAAATGTTTTAGTGATAGGCGCAGAAGCCCTTAGCAAGATTACCGATTACAGCGACCGTGGTAGTTGTATTCTATTTGGTGATGGGGCTGGAGCTGTTATACTTCAGGCAAGCGAAGATACGAAGAGCGGCCTTTTGTATACAAGCTGCGCGGCAGATGGCTCTGGTTGGACATCTCTAAACTGTCAAGCGTATGGCTCAAGGCATCCTGTTAGCAAAGAACTAAAAGACCCTAGTCTGAAATATATGAAGATCAATGGTCGCGAAGTTTATCAGCTTGCTGTTAGAAGAATTGTCGAGATGGTAAGAGAATGTCTTGATTATTGCGACCTTACAATAGAAGATGTTAAGGTTTGTATTCCACATCAGATGAATGCGCGTATAATTGAATCTTCAGCAAAGAGGTTAAAGCTTCGAGATGATCAAGTATTTATAAATATACACAAGACAGGCAATACCTCAGCTGCCTCCATTCCTATAGCTTTTGATGAATACCTAAGGATGGGTGATGCCAAAAAAGGCGATGTTGTTATACTCGTTGCTTTTGGGGCAGGACTGACATGGGGTGCAAGTATTTTTAGGCTTTAGCTACACAGAATTTAAATACTCGTTTAACAAAGGATTGAGGTATGAAGACGGCATTTATTTTCCCCGGTCAGGGAGCGCAAGTAATAGGCATGGGCAAAGATATTGCGCAGAATTTTCCTGTGGCTGATGAGATTTTTAACAAAGCAAACGATATTGTTGGTTACGACCTAAAAACACTATGTTTTGAAGGCCCAGAAGATAAGCTTAATTCTACAACAATTTCTCAGCCGGCGATATTTACTACTAGCGCTGCGATTCTTGAAGTTATAAGATCTAGCAATCTCTCAGAGCAAATTGAACCAGATATAACTGCAGGTCTTAGCCTTGGTGAGTACACAGCTCTTTATGCTGCTGGAAGAATGAACTTTGAAGATGCGTTGGTGTTGGTCCAAAAACGTGGCAATGCTATGCAGGCGGCGGCAGATGCTTCTGATGGAGGGATGGTTAGTATTCTCAAATTAGATGAAGCGAAACTAGCAGAGCTCATAAAAGAAGCCTCTCAAGGTGAGCTTCTAGTTGCCGCAAACTTTAACTGCCCTGGTCAAATTGTTATCAGCGGAACAACCACTGCTTGTAAAAGAGCGGCAGAATTGGCTGAAGGGAAATATGGGGCTCTCAAAGCGATTGTACTTAAAGTTGCAGGTGCATTCCATTCAGACCTGATGACTCCTGCAGCAAAAGAGCTCGGCGAAGCTCTTGCTGAGTCGCAAATTTCTGATGATGCTCTACCAACATTAGCGAATATTAACGCTCAATATTACAAAGATGCAGATTCAATTCGTAATGGGCTAACAAAACAGTTAACACAATCAATCCTCTGGCAAAAGAGTATGGAAAAACTCATAGAAGAGGGATTTGAGAGTTTTTATGAAATAGGTCCAGGACGAGTTCTCACTGGTCTAATGAAAAAGATAAATCGTAAAATTAAAGTTAAAAATATTAGCAATGCAACAGCTCTCCAAGAGTTGATTGCTAATAATTAAATGAGTCAATAATTCTATAAAATTGGGAGATCAATATTATGGCAGAGAAAAGGTTAGCTGTTGTTACTGGTGCAGCAAGAGGTATCGGTAGAGCTATCGTACTCGAGCTTCTCAAACAAGGAAGAGAAGTTGCCGGACTAGACCTAAACGCAGAGCAGTTGAGTGAGCTTGAGCAAGTTGCCAAGGATGCTGGTTACAGTGTTATAACAAGATGTGTTGACATTACAGATACTGACAAATTAACGCAAACATTGAATGATTTAGGCAATGAATTTGGTGGTGTTAGCATATTAGTCAATAATGCTGGAATCACACGAGACAAGCTAATGATGCAGATGGAAGAGGCAGACTATGACATTCTTATGAATGTTAACTTAAAAGCGGCATTCCTAGCAACAAAAACTGTGCTAAGGTCAATGGTTCGTAACAAATTTGGCAGGATTGTCAACATTAGTTCTGTTGCTGCAGTTCTTGGGCAAGCTGGATCGGCAAATTATGCTGCAAGTAAGGCTGGATTAATCGGTATGAGTAAATCTATTGCCCGTGAAGTTGGAAAGAAAAACGTTACTTCTAACTGTATAGCTCCAGGTTTTATAAATACAGATATGACTAAAATCTTGCCTGATGCAGTAAAAGAGGCGGCTAAAGCAACTATTCCTGTACGTAAATATGGTGAGCCTGAGGATATTGCTAGAGCTGTTGCCTTCCTCTCGAGTGATGAGACGGGATATATTACTGGTCAAGTGCTTTGCGTCGATGGCGGAATGGCAATGTAAAAATATAAAAAAACATTGAAAACTGATGTTTTCGTGAGTATAGTACCGCAAGTGTGGCGAATCTTGCAAATACAAGTATTTAAATTTGAGTAAATAAAATTATCATATAGGAGATATAACTGTGGATAGGCAAGAAATTGAGCAGAAAGTAATCGAGATCGTAAGTGAGCAAATGGGTGTTGATAAGGATACAATAACAACAGAGACATCATTCATTAATGATCTTAATGCTGACTCACTTGACACTGTAGAACTTGTTATGGAATTCGAAGATGAGTTCGATATGAGTATTCCAGATGAAGAGGCTGAGAAGATCTCTACTGTTGGTGCAGCTGTTGATTTTATTGAAAAAATTGCTGAGTAAACTAAATAAAGATTAGCGTAGGATATCATGAGTAGACGGCGAGTTGTAATAACAGGTCTTGGTTGTGTAACCTCTCTTGGGCAAAAAAGTGACGAATTTTTCGATGCGCTTTGTAGTATGAAGAGTGGTGTTTCTTTAATTGAAAGCTTCGATGTTTCTAACTATCCAGTAAGGATTGGTGGAGAGATTAAAGATTTCGATATTAGAGATCACATTGGCCATAGAGAAGGCAAGAGAATGGATCGCTTCACGCAATTTTCCATTGTCTCGTCTATAAGAGCAGTTGAGGATAGCGGTATTGATTTCTCTGACGAACAGCTTGCCCTGCGCACAGGTGTTTTCATTGGAACTGGTATTGGTGGCATTAAAGAGATTGAAGAGCAGCATATAAGGCTTCTTCAAAAAGGTCCATCGAAGGTTTCTCCTTTCTGCGTTCCAAAGCTTATGGGTAATGCCGCTAGTGGTGGAGTTTCGATTCACTTTGGTCTCAAAGGGCCTAATATGTGCATCGTTACAGCTTGTGCTGCGGCAGGTCATGCAATGGGAGAAGCTTTTAATCAGGTTGCATACGGTAGAGCTGATGTTATGGTTACTGGCGGTACTGAGGCGGCTTTAACTCCAATTGGATTGGCATCATTCTGTTCGCTTAAATCCTTAAGTACGAGAAATGATGATCCGCAAACAGCATCTAGACCTTTCGATCAAGACCGTGATGGTTTTATTCTTTCTGAAGGTGCAGGAACTGTCATACTTGAAGAATATGAGCATGCCAAGAAACGCGGTGCTAAAATCTACGCTGAGCTTCTTGGGTATGGCGCAACAGGTGACGCGTACCACATAACTGCCCCACTTCCAGATGGACGTGGTGCGGCAAGAGGGCTTAAGATTGCTCTTGAGGATGCTGGTGTCAATCCAGATCAAGTGGATTATATCAATACTCATGGAACTAGCACGGAGCTTAATGATATTGCTGAAACAATGGCAATCCGTTCTGTTCTAGGCGAAGATACAAAAGTTGCAATCAGCTCAACAAAAAGCTGTACTGGGCATATGCTTGGTGCTAGTGGCGCAGTTGAGTTGGTGGCTTGCTGTAAAGCTATTGAGAAATCGGTAATTCCTCCAACGGCTAATACGAAGAAGATTGATAAGCGATGTGGTCCAGATATGAACCATGTTATTGGTGGAGCTAGAGATGCAGACATTAAAGTTGCAGTAAGTAACTCACTTGGTTTTGGCGGTCACAACGTTTCATTGGTTCTTGGCAAAGTATAGGTTTGTTTTCCAAAGGCCCTGCTTTTTATGCGGGGCCTTTTTTTTTGCAAATTAAAATGGTAAAAGATGAATTTTGAACCGACTACAATCACAACGGCATCGGTATCTCTATTATTGGGACTCTTTTTATTGTTTAAGAGTGCCGATTGGCTTGTTAAGGGCGCTGCTTCATTGGCGGAAAGCTTTGGTATAAGCCAACTTCTAATAGGCCTTACAATAGTTGCGATGGGAACATCTGCCCCTGAAGTTGCGGCGAGTATAACCTCTAGTCTCAAGGGTGCAGGTGACGTGGCAATTGGAAACGTTTTTGGGTCTAACATTGCAAATTTAGCCCTGATTGGTGGGGTCTGTGCACTCATAAGGCCGTTAACCATAAAGGAGGCAACACTCAAGAGAGAAATGCCAATAATGGTAGTTGCCACTTTAGTTTTATACCCCCTGTTGATGGATTTAAAGCTTACGTTTCTTGATGGTGTGATTTTAGTTTTTCTTTTTAGTTTATTTATGTATTACAACATTAAAGTTGCAATCAAACAGGTACAGCTACAATCGGCAAATATTAAGGATGCGAAAGAAGAGGCAATCGTTGAAGCTACAAAGCAAAGGTTTTGGCAAAATATCTTTTTAGTTCTATTGGGCATCGTTTCAATGGCAATTGCTGCAAAGTTGACTGTTGATGGTGGAGTTTTTCTTGGTCGTTCATTCGGGCTTAGCGAGGCGGTTATTGGCATGACGGTCATTGCTATAGGCACAAGCCTGCCAGAGTTAGTTACTTGCGTTGTGGCGGCAGTGAAGGGCCATGATGAGATATCTATTGGTAACTTGGTTGGGTCAAATATATTTAACGCCCTACTTGTGACAGGAGTTGCTGGAATATCTCGCCCCTTTGCCTTTGAGCAAAAATTAGCTGGCTCCTATTTTGGAGTTATGGTTGGCGTAACCATACTTTTCGTTGTGCTAGTATGGCACAAAAGAGAGCTAGGCAGGCTTAAAGGGTTGTTACTTTTAGCATATTACGCAATCTATATATTTTTTGTCCTCAGCAATATTACAGTAATCTAATAATAGTGGTTAATACTCATTGTTTAGGGTTACTAATCTTTAATAAGTTTATTTCTTGCTTTACTTCTTAGCTATGTGAGAATCGACTGCGTGTACTAAATCATTCAAACTTTCATTGCTATTTGGAGGTAAATATGCAGGAAATCATCGCCAACCATCATCATCGAATTGAGCATATTAATGCAGTGTCGAGCATCTCTCTTGAAAAACTTATGGAACTTGGCCCAAGTGAGCCAATTCCACCGCGTATTGTGGAAGAATTTAGAAGAAAATTCCCCAATAAGGACGTTAGAGATGTAGATGCATACTTAGCCGGTTTTAGAATGGGATTACAGCCTAATGCGTATAGAGAGAGTAAAGAATACTTAGCTCAGAGAAAAAGCGAATTTGTTTGATTATCTAAAGACTCTTTGTGCGCAGAGAAAAAAGCGGGGAGTGCTGATACGCCCCGCTTCTTTCTTTACATACTTTTTAATAATTACCATCTAACTAACTGACTGATAATTAAGAGATTTTATGACGTACTTTCCAACGTGCTTTTCTCTTTTTACTTCCGACTTTACGTCTACGTCTTGGTTTGGCCATTACAGTCTCCATATGATAGCTGACACAATTACATCTTAAATTTATTTCAAAGCAATAAAATATATGCTATCATGAAAAAAAGCAAGTATTCTTTGAACAATATACTTATTTTCAGGAAAATAATATGCAATGCAAAGACTGTGAATTTTCGGAACTTAGAGACAATGGTAAGAGGGTTTTTACCTGTAATCCATTTGAGAATATAATTGAGCCTGAGTGTATAGCAAAATGGCAACTAATCAAACTGGATCAATTTCTAGAGATTCAAGCGGCTCATCTTCGTTCTCAGCAGAGCATGGCTCCAATGCAGAGTAAGATTATGAAATACATTGAAAGAGAGCTAAAAGATCTCGAAGATGCTGATGATTGGAAAAATACCGAAGACCAAGACGATGAATACGATTTATAGGGTTGCCCTACGGATATTTTCTCTGAATTAGAGATTTAAAAGAAAAAAACTTTTTTTCTGCAATAATTCCCCACTAAGGCACGTCATACATAGCGTGGAAACAATAAGAAAAAACAACGATGATTACACAATTGATTTAGCGATTCGATGTAAAGCGGGTAGTCAAAAAGCTTATACGGAATTACTCGATAGCTATTCACAGCGTTTCTACGGCTATTTCTACAGTTTAACACAGAACCGGCAGGTTA
Organism: Phycisphaerae bacterium; assembly: GCA_015493385.1. Lineage (GTDB taxonomy): Bacteria > Planctomycetota > Phycisphaerae > Sedimentisphaerales > Sedimentisphaeraceae > S145-28. The sequence continues at coordinate 8,364 of WGDE01000046.1, read as the reverse complement.
GTGAAGATTTGCTTAGCGAACTTTATCTTAAAATCTTTAAGAGTATCTCAAGTTGTGATAAGTATAAATTTGAGGCTTGGATGTTTAAAATTGCATCGAATACCTATTACGATTATCTCAGGAAAAAGATTCGCTACTCCAATGCTTTAGATGAAATCAAACAAGATGCAAATTGCAGCGTCTTGGAAGATTCAAACGAGGTAGACGAGAAATGGGAGATACTTCACAAGGCTCTAGAGCAATTGGATTCTGGGACACGTGAAATGATTATGCTAAAATATTTTTCACAAATGAGCTTTAAAGAAATAGCAAAACAACGAAAGAAACCAGTTGGAACGGTACTCTCAAAGGTTCACAGGGGTATTGTTAAATTGAGAGAGATTATTAATTTTGGTAAGTTGATGTAATAGAGTGCAATTATGAGAAATGATGAAAAAAAAGACGAGAAAATAATCTCAAAGCTCTACGAGAGTCAAACTGCAAAGAGTATCATTGACGATATTGCCTCATTTAATAAGACTCTCGATAGTGTAGAACCGCCAGTTGTATCGGATAGAGTTCTTAAAGATATTAAACTGAAATTAGAACGTGAGCTTAAGGCAACAAAAAGACGTAAGCTCTTTAAAGCTAGATTAATTAAAATTGCCGCTATGGTAATAATTGCCATAGGCCTTAGTGTTTGGAGTATGATAAAGACGACGCATTATCCTAGGGATGCAGAGACTCAATCATATTCTTTAGGTTCAATATGGCAAGAAACTTCTGATGAGAGTCAAATTGAGAAATCTATCACAATGATAGAGAATGAATTGTTGTTGCCAAACTCGTCAAGCGATTCAGATATCTATGATAGTGAACTCTACTATTTAGAAGGTGAAATAGAAACGTTAAATACCACATTATGGAAAGGGTAGAATTATGAAGAACAAAAAGAATGCATTATTGACCTTAGCAGTATTGGTGATGATATCTCTTCTAAGCACGGCAGTGCTTGCAAGAGGCAATAATAACGGTATGGGTCAATCTGGTAGAGGTGGGATCCAAGGACCTCAAAAAAACACCAAACTCTTATGTGATCAAAATCAAGACGGTATGGGCCGTTTTGGCAGAGGTACAATCCAAGGCCCTCAAAGAGACGCCAAACTCTTGTGTGATCAAAATCAAGATAAAAACTCTAGAAGACAAAAAAGCATGAAGGGATCTAATGGGTCTAAGATGCACAAGGGCAAAAAAGGTGGTTCTAGAGACGGGATGCGTAAATATCAGGCCGAATTTCGCACATGGCTTGAAAAGAACTACCCTCAAGAATTCAAGAGTGTTACTGACGCAAAGAGTAGAAGTGATATGCAAGCAGTAACAAGAAGATATATGCCAATCTTCATGGCCGAGAAAAGAGGCCACAGTGATATGGCAGAGTTACTTAAAAAAGACCTTGATCTTAAAGACCAACGAGATGCTTTGGTTAAAGAAATAAATGCAACGGATGATACAACTGCAAAGGCTGCATTGATTAAAGAGTTATCTACGGTTGTTTCAAAGAGATTTGATATAGTTGTCTCTAAGAAAAAAGTACGTTACAACAATCTAAAGAAACGTATCACGGAGCTAGAGAAAGAAGTTGAAAAACAAGAAGTTGCTCTTGATAAATTAGAATCTAATAAGGACGCGGAAGTCAAACAACGCCTTAAAGAGCTCGTAGAGCCAGAAGTTAAGCTTGAATGGTAACTCTCTTTTTAAAGTGAATTGAACTAAAGAAAACGCCGCAAGAAACAATTGTTCTTGCGGCGTTTTTTAATTTAAGAGTCTCTACATTAAACCGTGTAACCTTGGAGCTTCTTCTAGAGTTTATATCTACTAGACTGTCTTAATCTTAGCGACCCACACATCAGTACGCACGTCATCTATATAGTCGTCTTCTCTTTTTTGACCCCATACAATTTTAAACCATATTGGAGCATCTGAAATTATGGCTTCTGTTTTGCTTGCGTTAAAGACATGAAAATTGCCCAGAAGCCCAGGTGCTTCATCACTCCAGACTAAAGGTAAGGCGACCTGTTCGCTCTGGCGTATTAAGCAACACTTAGCAGGGTCAACTTCAGATGTGAATAGAGGAGCTCTGTATCTCATGACCTCTTCATTGCCCTGCTCCTTAGATTTTTTCGTGTAGACTAGGTAGAGCTTGTCACCAAGAGCGAGCCAATGCTGTTGAGTATTCTCTGTATCTAGAATCTCACCGTCATCCCAGCTCCAAGACTTTAGATTAACCCAATTCAACCCATCTGTTGATTCTGCGCAGCATGCTTTATCATTTACACGAATGGTCATATAGAATTTGTCGTTGAATTTTATCACTGAAGGTTCAACAAAATATCCGTCCTCTTCTCTTGGACAGACACATTCTCCAACCTCCTTGATGATAATATCTTCTCCATCAAAGCTACATCTAACGGTGCATACAACAAAATAGCTTGAATCTTCTGCATCATCTTTTTTGTCAAGGTAGAGCGGAATTATTAGATCTCCATCGTCCAAGACAACTAACTGTGTACAGGCAACACGCCAATTTAGAGAATCTTTTAGGAAGGACTTTGGGAGTAAATCTCTTCTTTGTGACCAGGTTCCATCGCTTTTATAAATTGCATAGACTGGGATTTGTTTGTGTTTTTCACGGTCGAAATCTTCATCCGAGGTGATATTTTTATTATTGCCATAGTAAGAATTGCAACCAATAGCAATGACACTTTTTGTTTGTGGATGGTAGAACGGTCTTACATCTGCAACTCCTTCAAGAATAGAGTCGCTAATATTTTTGGTTCTAAGAGATTCAATGGTCTTAGGTTCTGACCAAGTAGCTCCTTCATCTTGTGACAACGCGAACTCGGGGTCGCCATACTGGTCTGAGACTCCTGAGTGAAGCTGCATTGTCATTATCAAATCGCCATTTGCTGTGTTGCAAACTGCTGGATGAAAATAATGTGGTGTTTCTCTACCTGTCCAAAATTTATGTAGTTCTACATCTAACATGCTAAATCCTCATAATATACAATATGTTATATTTGTGAGTATCTTTAATTAATTTAGTCGTTTTTTTACCTTAACTATTTACCTTATCCGCTACAGCTAAAACCAATGCGTAAACTTTTGCTGCTCCAGCATCTTTTAAGATTTTAGCGCATTCATTTAGAGTGGCTCCGCTTGTTTTTATATCGTCTACAAGACACAAATTCTTACCTCTAATATTGTTACCTCTACGCAGCGCAAAAGCACCTTTGATGTTGCGTTTGCGTCCTGCTGGGCTAAGTCCAGGTTGCATTCTAGTCATTTTAATCCTTGCAAGAGCGTCAATAACTAGATATTCATCGCCGAGCTCTTTAGCTAGCAAAAGAGACTGGTTAAATCCGCGTGAGAGTTGGCGGGTCCAATGGATAGGTACTGGTATTAGATAATCAATTTCTTGAGGAAATGCCCTGCCGTCAAGACTAGAGCGTAGCATAGAAGAGAGTATCTTAAGATATTCTTGTTTATCAGAGAGCTTTAGAGAAAGTATCATAGATCGCAATGTAGATGAATAGGTACTTACTCTTGCAATGCCATCATAGTTATTATTTGAGGCTACGCATCTATTGCACTTTCCGTCTATAATTGCATAGCGGCTAACTTGAACACCGCAACTAGGGCAATAATCACTGTTAGTGGAATCAAATAGTCCCTGCCAACAATCACCACACAAAATTTCACTGCCAGAGCCGATAAGAGAATGACAATGCATACAGGTAGCCGGCCAGAGTAAATGATTAAGGCTAAGAAAGAGCTGCTCTTGGGTTTTGATAATTTTTCTTACAATCACTGATTAATCACAACTTTTAATGTAACCCAACCTGCTAAGATTACACAGCTTAAACTAACGAACATAGATATTATAAATACCCACATAAAACGCTTGCTCTGTTTATCTAGCATATATTTAAAGTATCTTTCACTTGACGTGAAGCTTTTTCCAAGCTTTAAGAGATTGTCATTCTGACATGAAGAGTTGGAGTTTAATTCTTGAAGATTCTCATTAAATTTAAAGAAGCCATCTAGCATATCCTTATGTGTGTGTGCATTCGCTTCAAGCAGGTCTTTAATATTTTCAAAAGTTTCAACCTGTTTTTGCGCATGCCCAGGTATTTCGTTGAGTATCTCTGGTATATGAGATATCTTTTCAAGCAGCTCTTGATTCTGAGAGGAATGCTTGTCAAGATTTGTGCATATAGAATCAAGCTGTTCAAGCATATGGCCAAGCCCATTAGTTAATTTTTGCAGACTCTCTTCGGCGCTTGGTCGCTGAGTTACTTGAGTTAGCTCAGTATTGTTCTCTTTTGCAGTTGAACCAGTAAAGCCTTTAAATATTTTTTTTAGCCACATCAGTTTATCTCTCATCAAAATAGTTGAAATCTCGTTGGTATGTATTAAAATTCTTCTTCTTTGGCATTGCAAGGAAAAATCAAAAACAGGGGCTCTAATTGCGAATTAGGTTTCCTTAACTTCTCTTGACAAAATCGACAATTATGGTATTTAATTCGCATGCTTACTATAGGATCAATAAAATTAGATATACCAATTATGCAAGCACCTTTGAGTGGCTACACCGATTGGGCGATGCGTTTTCTCGCTAGAGAATTTGGCGCACCGCTAACATTCACTGGCGTTATGCTAGCAAAATCAATCATAAATCCAAAAGTGCTACGTAAACCAGAATTCAAGCCGGGTATGGGTGAAGACGTTTATCCGACTGGGGCGCAGATACTTGGCAGAGAACCGGAATTTATGGTCCAAGCTGCCAAATTGCTGGTTGATATTGGCTACGATATGATAGATTTGAATTTTGCATGCCCTGCCCCAAAAGTACTGCGCAGACACAGAGGCGGATACCTCCTGAGAACACCAGAGAGAACCTTAGACATCTACAAGCAGGTACGGGATGCTATTGAGTGCCCTCTTACCGTGAAACTGCGTATTGGCTACGGTGAAGGAGAGCAGTCGCAGGATAATTTCTGGGAAATTGTTGATGCTCTTGCCAAAGAGAATGTTGATGCAATGGTTATCCATGGTAGAACCACTCTGCAAAAATATACGGGTAAATCTGATTGGTCTCGCATTATTGAGGTTAAAGAGAAATATCCCCATATTAAAGTTATAGGTAGCGGTGATATATATACGGCCGATGATGTAGTTAGGAGATTAGAAGAGACAAAATTAGACGGAATACTCATCGCACGTGGCGCAATTGGAAATCCGTGGATTTTCACAGAAACAAGAGCATTGATAAAAGACACACCGATGCCAGAGCCCCCTGACGTGCAAGAGCTTGGCAGAGTTATGCTCCACTATTTCACACTTTTAAAGAGGATTTACCCTGCAGATAAGGCTGTACGATATTTTAGAAAATTTGCATCAGGCTTTTGCAAACGCCACCCAGTTCGTAAGAAATCTCAAATTAGAATCTACTCATCTCGCAATGAACGGGATTTCTACAATGCCATTGAAGAGACTTGTGGGGTTAGAATTGACGATTTTGACAACAGTAAATTTGATGCCAGATTCTAGCTGTCTTGGGTGACAGCAAATATAAGTAGCAAGCTATTTTGTAACCGTCCCAAAGTAATTATTAGAGCTATATATAAAAAAATAGGTGCGAGTTCTTCAGGTCTCGCACCTATCTCCGTTTAATCGTTACAATAGTCTATTTGCCAGTATCTCTAATTATCACTTTTCTAAGACCATCTCTCCCCCTAATAGTTAAGACGATTCCATACTTGAGATCTGCAATGTTGATTAGATTTTCAAACTCTTCTTTTCCGTTGAATTTAGCACCATCTACGGCGACAATTATGTCTGATGTATTTAGACCGTACTCCTTCGCTAAAGAGCCTGACTTAACGTATTTAACCCTAACGCCCTTAATTAAGAATATTCCCTTTAGCTCAAACATACGATCATTAAAATCTTCAACTACAATGCCAAGTTTCTTGTATGAAGCACTTTCTCTATCATCATCTGTTATCGAGGAGAAAGAATGCGAATCTCCACTACTAGGTCTCGTCCCAAGCGTAACCTCGATTTCCTTTTCTTCTTCGTCTCTGTAGACCTTGCATTTTATGACATCATCAGGCTTCATTGAGCTAATTAGTCTGATTAAATCATTAGCGCCTTTAATCTCTTTAGAGTTTATCTTCGTGATAATGTCTCCATTTTCTAAACCAGCCAAATCTGCTGGTCCATCTTGCAATAACCCCAGTATGTATGCACCTCCATGCTCTTTTACTTCTTCAGGGATATTAGACAGACCGCCTGATTCGATATCGCTAAGAGAGCTAATTGATACACCTATCCAACCTCTTACAACGCTACCATCCTCAATCAGCTCCTTTACAACAGGCTTTATCAAGTTGCTCGGTACGGCAAACCCCAATCCCGCGCTCATGCCCGAAGCAGAGATTATACTAGAGTTTATGCCCACAATCTCTCCGTTAATATTAACTAGAGGTCCACCACTGTTGCCCTTGTTAATTACTGCGTCTGTTTGGATATAATCCTCAATTCCCAGTTTTCCAAGGATGCTCGTTTTTCTTTCTTTACCACTTACAATACCAGCAGAAACAGAGTTGGCCAAAGTTTTACCAAGAGGCGAACCCATTGCCAAAACCCAATCGCCAACCTCTAGAGCATCTGAGTCTCCAAAGGGAACTTGCGTTAATCCGTCTGCATCAATCTGTACGATTGCTACATCAGTTTGAGGGTCTGTTCGAATATCTATAACATCAAATTCTCTTGAATCAGGCAAGGTCACAGTAGCTTGGTCGACGTCTTTTACGACATGCGCAGCCGTAAGTATATAACCATGTTTAGCGTCTATAACAACACCGCTACCGCTAGCGACTGCCTCGCGTTGGGCAGGGACAACCCTTCCGTATCTATAAGCTTGAACGGGAGTGTGAGTCCTGACTTCAATATAAACTACAGCTGGGTTTACTTTCTTAATAGCTTTTTTGAATGGACTAGAAAGAGAACTTGCTAGTGAAGAACCTGCAAGCAATACTAAAGATAATAGAGCGACAACTACCAGACGCCTTTTCATGTTGTGTGATTTCATGACATTCATACCTCAAAGTAGAATAACAATTTACGTTCATAGCCCAAGATTATGAACGTACGACATAAAGATTTATTTGTTCGAAAATTTTTGAAAATATTTTAGATATCCCCTTTTATTTTAATTTTTCAATCTCAGAAGTTTTCATGTGGTAGCAATGCGCATCATCTGGGAAAAAGCCACTGTGAACATCTTTCTCATACTTATCAATAGCAGATCTAATAGCTTTTCCAATCTCACCAAAACTCTTTGAGAATTTTGGTCCATTGCTATCCCCAAGCCCAAGTATGTCACTTATTACAAGAACTTGCCCATCACAATCAGGCCCAGACCCACAGCTCAAGACAGGAATGGAAGAATTTTCAGTGATGATTTTTGCAACTTCCCTTGCGCTTCCTTCTAGAAGCAGAATTGTAGCGCCAGCATCAATCATATCACTGGCTAAATTTATAAGCTCTCTAGCCTCTGCTGCAGTGATACCTTGGGCCTTGAGTCTACCCATCTTAGATATGCTCTGTGGTCTTATGCCAATATGCGCCATGACACTCATTCCCGCATCACTAACGGCTTTGACAACACCTGTCTGCGCACGGCTAGCCTCAATCTTGATAATGTCAGCTCCGGCTTCAGTGATAAATCTACCAGCATTTTCTATCGCCTTAGAATTTGAGATCTGATACGAGAGAAAAGGCATATCTGCTACGAGTATCTTATTCGGCGCAGCCCTTCTAACTCCAGCAGTTATAGCAACCATAAAATCCATGTCGACTGGTAAAGTTGTAGGATGTCCAAGGATTATCTGAGCAGCAGAGTCACCTACCATTAGCATCTCTACGTTGCTATCGGCTAGGATTTTCGCCGTTGTATAATCATAGCAAGTGAGACAGGAAAATTTTTCGCCTCTTGCTTTAAGCTCGTATAGGTCTAAGAGAGTTGTCTTATTTTTCATACTTGTATCCTTTTAGGAATTTTAAGTTCTTGAGGTTAAGAATATACAATCACAGTTTAAAATCAATAGAAATTCATCGCGAATCCTTTAATTTGTAATTCTGGTATTACACGTCACGTAATCTTAAACTTCTTTGGATTTTAGTAGGGGAAATAAAATGGGTTTTTCAATGCATTATCCAGCTTTTTTTGAGATGTTATATTTATTTGTAAAAGTTGACCAAATATTCTTTGACATTGCAGGGAATTAGTATACCATAGTATAGGACTTGCGTACAGAG
>WGDE01000045.1 GCA_015493385.1 Phycisphaerae bacterium | reverse complement strand
ATTGGTTCGAAATGGGTGACAAGCTTGGCGATAAAGCTCCAAAATGTTTCTACGTTAACTGGTTCCGCAAAACTCCAGACGGAAAATGGCTATGGCCTGGATTCGGCGACAACAGCCGTGTACTAAAATGGATGTGTGAGCGCGTTGACGGTAAGGCTGGCGCAATTGAGACTCCTATCGGATTTATGCCTACAAAATCAGACCTAGATCTTACAGGCCTTGATATATCCGATGAAGACATGGAGATCTTGCTTAGCGTTAACAAAGACGAGTGGAGAGCTGAGCTTCCAGAAGTTGAAGAATTCATGGCAAAAATGGGAGATAGACTCCCTGAGCGTATGAAGGCTCAACTAAAGAAATTAGCAGATCGTCTTGCATAGTAAAACATCTGGTTAATCTAGATAAAAACATAAGCCGAGGTTGGATATTCAGCCTCGGCTCTTTCTTTTACGATGAAGATCATAAAAAGAGTGCAACGGTGTTTAGAATTGCAAGTAAGCATTTACTAACGCTTGAGACTCGGATTAGTCTCTATCAATATTTGAATATAGCTTTAAGGCTATCGAATGCCTTATCGATTGCAGTTTTATGTTTTAGCTCTATATTGCCACTGCCAAAAGAAATGCTCTCTTGCCATGCACGCTCTGAAAATTCTTTAGACCTAGCAAAACCGTAATCAACACCATTTTTGCTGTAGATAAGTGGCTTATCGATTTCACGATTGTCCAAACCGTAATGACCAACAATAGTTGCCCAGTACCACCTGAATGAGAACTTGTGTTCTTTAATACCCGGTTCAATATTGGTCAAATCAACATTGAGTGCACATGCAATCTTGCGTTCGGTAGAATCAAGTGTATAGTCTCTGTTGTAGTATTGTTCGACCCATATCTGTTTGACATTTTTAATTGAACCTATTTCAAAATTATCCCAACCCATTGGAATAAATGCGTCAAGAAATGTAATATGTACAGAGAGGTCCTCTTTATTCGCCGCAAGTTCTCTGATTGCAGAATCAACTACCCATGCCCCTGCCGAATGGCCAATGAGATGAATATGTTTGATGTTGGGAAATATCTCTTCAAGAGATTTAGCCAAGCGGTAACCGCCAATATCTCTTGCATATTTTGCAGCATCTATTGGATTGACAACTGCCCCACCGCCTCTCCAATCGAAGATAACTACCGCCCAATCACTACCACTAACTCGCGCGCGAATTTCTTCTGCAGTTTTAGCAGGCCAAGAATCGCAGGCATTATCAACCCAACCATGGGTAATAACAACAATGTTATCTTTGCTGCGCAGCTCGTTTAATCTATCCTTATCGAGCAAAATATTAACGTCAAAGTCTCTGCTTTTTTCTCTGCCTGCAATAAAAAATTGGAATAGGAAATTGCCCGTATCTATAATTTCTAAATAGCCCTCTTCGCTTTCTCTTACATCAACAGGTGCGTTTATTTTCTCTGCTAGATTATGATGTTCAAGAAAACCGATAAGGCTCTCATAACCATCACCATAGCCAGCTAGCGCTGAGATTAAGAAACAACAAGCAACTAACATTAAGAGATACGGGCTTTTGCGCATTCAGTTTTTCCAGAAGATTCCTATGGATTTACTTGAGAGAGTTCATTGTAAAATTCCCAAACCTTGCATGCGCGCCAAGTTCCTCGGCTATTCTAAGAAGCTGGTTATACTTAGCTACACGGTCGCTTCTTGATGGAGCGCCCGTTTTAATTTGGCCGCAACCAAGGGCAACCGCCAAATCTGCGATTGTAGAATCTTCTGTCTCACCCGAGCGGTGGCTCATTACTGCAGTGTAACCGGCAAGCTGTGCCATCTCTACCGCCGCTATCGTTTCAGTGAGAGTTCCAATTTGATTAACCTTTATAAGGATAGAGTTTGCAGCACCCATTTCTATCCCCTTTGAGAGCCTTGTTGTATTGGTTACAAAAAGATCATCGCCAACAATTTGGCATTTACCTCCGCAGGCTTTATTAAATTGCTTCCAGCCGTCCCAATCTTCTTCTGCCAAAGCGTCCTCGATAGAAACTATAGGATATTTATCAATCCAACTTTCCCAGTATTCAACCATCTCTGCTGAAGAAAGTTTTTTATTGGGATTGCTCTTAAAGAAACTGTAGGTTTTATCTTCATCATTCCACATCTCAGTTGAAGCCGGATCGAGTGCAATAGCAATATCTACTCCAGGCTTATAACCAGATCTCTCTATTGCCTCAACTATAACTGCACAGGCCTCTTCATTGCTCTTTAGCGATGGGGCAAAACCACCCTCATCACCAACTGCAGTATTGTAGCCCCTATCAATTAGAACTTTCTTTAATGTATGAAAAACTTCTGTTCCCATCTGGAGTGCTTCACGAAAATCTTTTGCTCCAATAGGCATAGCCATAAACTCTTGGAAATCCACATTGTTATCCGCATGCCTACCACCATTTAGTATATTCATCATTGGAACTGGCAAAATATTTGCTCGCGCACCACCAAGATATCTATACAGAGAAAGCCCACAGCTAACCGCCGCCGCCTTAGCAACCGCAAGAGAGACGCCTAGAATTGCATTTGCGCCGAGATTAGCCTTGTTGTCTGTTCCGTCAAGGGCAATCATCGTTCTATCAAGTTCCTCTTGGTTTAGTGCATTCATCCCCAAGATTTCAGAGGCAATAATTTCATTAACATTCTTAACTGCATTCAAACAGCCACGGCCCATATATCTTGATTCATCACCATCGCGCAGCTCTACTGCCTCAAACGCACCAGTGCTTGCACCAGATGGGACTGCCGCACGGCCAAACGAACCGTCATCTAGAAGAACGTCAACTTCGACTGTAGGATTGCCACGTGAGTCAAGAATTTCACGTGCTGTAATATCAATAATCGTCACATACATATTAAATATCCCTTCAAAAGATACTCTGTTAATTCACAAATCTCTACCCACTAGAAACTAACCCGTCATATTGACCAAGTCAAGAGTGATTTTTTTACTAGCTAAGTATATAATAGATTGAGTATTTCTACATAAAAGTTTATTATGGTCTGAGAATAAAATGCAATAGGAACCATTTTGACATTATGCTAGGAAAATATAATAGTATGAGATCACCACTTACAAAATATGGATTACCTCAGGTGTTTATCTATCCTACACTTGAACTCGCGGCAATAATAGCTCTTTTTATTCTTGGGAATGACAAATTGCCTGCACCACTTCTTTGGTCTACAGAGACTGTTTTGATTTTAACATTAGCTTGGCAACTCTCATTCTTTAGAGACCCGAAACGAGTAGCTCCAGAGGGCGATAATTTTCTAGTCTCCCCTGCCGATGGGACAGTCACCGATATCCAAGAGGTTAACGATGAAGAATTTATTGGGGAAACAGCTATTCGTATAGGAATCTTTTTGAGCGTCTTCAATGTACATATAAACCGCGTGCCTGCAGATGTTAAGGTTGAAAATATTGTATATAGGCCAGGAAAGTTCCTAGATGCACGTAATACAGAATGCTCGAGACTCAACGAGGCGAACGATTTACACCTCACAATGACCCAAAAACCACATTGCAAACTTATCGTGCGACAAATCAGTGGAGCAATTGCCAGACGAATTGTATGTAAGACAAAGATTGGAGACTCGTTGAAACTTGGCCAAAAATATGGAATGATAAAATACGGTTCTAGAACCGAACTCTACATAGCCAAATCTGTTGCTGCGCAGATTCTAGTAAAACCTGGCGATAAGCCTAGGGCCGGAATAACCAAACTTGTAGAATTCAAGTAATATTACCTGAGATAGGTGTTAGAGCTGAATAAAAAAAGGGCCCTGCCTCGTGAGAATGGGGGGTGAGGCAGAACCGAAGTAAGAGTCTTAAATTGTTGTAATTTTTCCTTCACATCTATCATCGCATAAAACAGCCTAAAACTTCCATAGTATTTGGCTATTTACTTTTGGCAAAATGCTATTCTGGCAAGCAACAGTAGAAGCTTGTAACATAAAGACTTTAGCAGCAAGTATTTATATACTGCTGAAATCACAAAATATCTTATCCCCAATCGCAATAGATGAATCAGATAAAAATATATGGGCATCTTCTTCTATGAGATTGCCTTGACAAATATGATATCTTATGGGCTCCCCAAAAATATCATAAATATCTCTGCCTGTAGTCTCTTGGAATCGTTTCAGCTCTATTCCTTCGCGCAGACGCAACATTAAAATTGCACTCTCAGAGAGAAAATCATCGTCGGATATATAGGTAATATTTCCAGTTGCCCGCTTTTTTGCCTCAATAAGCTGCATATATTTCTCGATATCGCAAACATTCTCAATTCTCTTCCTATCGTAACTAGATGAAGCACCTGCTCCCAGGCCAATATAACTTCTGTTGTACCAATAGGATAGATTATGGTCGCAGCGGAAACCCCGTTTTGCGAAATTAGAAATCTCATACTGCTCAAGTCCCGCCGATGCAAGCTTGGATATTGCAAGCTCATACATTTGCCTCTCGAGAGCTTCATCAGCTCGCGCAAACTCTAGGGAGTTTAGCTTATCTAAGAATCGAGTTCCATTTTCATAGCTTAGGCTGTAAACTGATATATGCTGCGGAGATAATTCAATTGCCCTATCTAAATTTTCATTCCACCGAGCAAGACTCTGCTTGGGCAATGCAAAAATTAAATCTAGTGATATATTTGTAAATCCAGCATCTCTAGCATCGTTAAATACATTGGTAACTACCTCGCTCTTGTACGGGCGAGTTAACAAAGAAAGCTCATCATCAAAGAACGATTGTGCGCCTATTGAGAGCCTGTTCACTCCGGCTTGCTTAATGTTTTCAAGATCTGTAAGAGAAACTTGAGATGGATTAACTTCAATACTAAACTCTTCAATGCCACAAAGAGCTTTCGATATACCCTGCAACAATCGCAGGAGTTCTTTATGTGGTATTGCTGAAGGTGAACCTCCACCAACATAGCAAGTCTTGACCTTCTCTCGATTAAAATCAAAACTTGCCAACTCTTTTAGAATTGAATCTACATAGCGAGAATAATCAAAGTTATTGTCGATTGGAATGCTAAAGAAGCTGCAGTAATCACACTTTCTTGTGCAAAATGGAATATGTACATATATGGAATGGATATCCATTAAAGCTCACCCGTATCAGTATTCTGGTTTACACTCTAGATCTTCAAGGATGCGCAGATAACTACGATATCGTAAGTTAGAAATCTTACCCTGCTCCAATGCCTGCTTAACTGCGCAGTTAGGCTCATGTGTGTGTGAGCAGTTTGCATAATGGCAGGACTCTGCATAGTCATCAAACTCATCAAAGTACCATTTGAGATCGTCACTATCCATCGCCCATATTCCAAACTCTCTAATACCAGGCGTATCAATAATCCATATATCTTTTTCAATTTCGTAAAGTTTAGAATTTGTAGTAGTATGTCGCCCAAGCCCAGTAGTGCCGTGAACAGTACCGACCTTCGCATCAATATCTGGAGATATCGCATTTAAAAGAGAGCTTTTGCCTGTTCCACTATGACCAACAAAGACACACAGCTTGCCTTGCAACTCGCTGATAAGCTCTTGGAGACCTATTCCATTGGCAGCAGAACATTCTACAACCTTTATACCAATTTCACGATATGGAGCTAAAACTTCAAGCTCATTGTCTCTATCGTCATCACGCATTAGATCAATTTTGTTCACACAAATACAAGGGATTATACCGCCCTTTTGCGCAGCTATTATGTAGCGGTCAATCAAAGCTGGCTTTAGAAGGGGCCGACGGATTGAAGCAACGATAACGGCAACATCGACATTGGCCGCTACCACTCTCTCGACATTCTCTCTGGTTGGATCGGGTCTTGAGAGCTTACTCTTTCTATCATGCACTCTCTGGACAACTGCGGTAAAATCTTTTGCCATTGCAAAATCAACCTGATCTCCAATCGCAATTTCACTCTTTTGCATCATCGCAAGATTAGGGCCAAGCAAACAATCTATAATCTCTCCGTCGCATTGGACGCTGCAACCCTTGGCACTTGCACTAACAACAATTCCACTTTTACTATCACTATAATCCTGCTGCTGAGCTTGCAACTCTACCGATTCGATAATAGAATTTAGCCCATCCTCTTCGATTACTTTGAGGGCCCAATCATCAATCGTAATGTCATCCGCTCTAGAGTACTTTTGAAACATAACCATATTTTCATGGTCACCTTTTGCACTAAACTCTTTGCGGGTATGACGGCGTTTTTTACGCGCGTTCACCTGCGCAGCTTTACGCAAGTTTGCAGCACGTTTGTAAAGCTGGCGTTTCTGTGCTACATTTAATTTACTTAGCTGTTGTTCGAAATATTTTCGTTTACTCTTTTTCACTAATACCCAGCAGCTTTTAAAGCATCTTTAAGGTTAATATTTCCTTCATATAAAGAACGACCTATTACTGCACCGCCAACAGAAATTTTCTCAAGTGAGACAACATCATCCACTGTGGTCACTCCGCCAGCTGCAACAACTGGAATCTCAACAGATTCAACAAGGCTGCGCGTCCTCTCAAGATTGGGACCTGCAAGCATGCCGTCTTTTGTTATATCGGTATATATAATTGCCGCTATTGGAAGCTTGGCGGCTTTTTGCGCAAACTCAATTAGCGACTCATTTGCTTCTTTGAGCCAACCATGTGTGGCAACCTTATCACCTCTAGCATCAAGGCCGAGAACAAGTCTGTTTGGATATTTTTTTGCCATCTCGCTAAACCAATCAAACTCAGCAACCGCACGAGTGCCAATTATTAACCGCGTAATCCCTGTATCAAGTAGAGAAGCTATCGCAGCTTCATCTCTGATACCACCACCAACTTCTATCTTGAGGTTGGTATTGCTAGCAATATCTCTTATCGCTTCAAGATTTATAGGTTCACCAGCCTTTGCGCCGTCAAGGTCTATAACGTGCAACCAATCAGCGCCAAAATCTTGAAACTCTTTAGCCTGGTCTGTTGGATTATCTCTATATGTAATTTGCTTGTCGTATTCTCCCTGAACGAGACGTACGCACTTTCCATCAATTAGGTCAATAGCCGGTAAAACATCCATATCGTTGTTCCATTTATATAGTAGAAGGTTAAAGACGGGATTTTAGATTAAAAGACCGCGGCTTTCAATAAAAAAGGAGTCTCTGCTTCATAAAACCTAAATAACGCCACCGAACGTTAATTTTGAGAAAAACTGGCAGAGATCTTTAGCATATCATTTCTATTATATCAGGCATGTCCGGTTTACGTTTGTACTTATGACAAATAACAAAATAGACTATCCTCCCTACTCAATACCGCGCATCTCTCTAGTAGTTAAGAGAGCAAGTAAACCACCCAATAGCAATATGGTTCCAAACACTATTTGCCCAGTCCCCATCATCTCGCCTAAGACAATATTTCCACATACAAGAACCAAGAACGGTTGCAACAAGCCAACAAGAAGTGGAATGGTTGCGCCGAGATGTTTGATTGTAAATAAATATAGCATGTGGGCAAAAGAAACTGAGAACACTCCAGATACGCTCAAAAGTAACCAAGTTTTAATATCTGTTGGAAAATCAGAAATACTATTTTTGGAAAACAGCGTAACGAGAGCTAAGAGTATTGTGGTGTAAATAGCAATTACAATAAATAGCTGCCGCGAGTCGTGCCCTCTAAATGATCGCCTCAGTATAACGGTATAACTACTCCAGCCAATCGCAGCGGATGTTGCCAAGGCAACACCAATAGCTGTTGGGGAAGATAAGAATGCACCCGAATAGACCAAGACACCAAATAAACCAAAGATTGAAATCAAAAAAGAAAGCCAGAACTTTAAGCTGCGATACAAAAATCTCTCATCGCTTAGAAATATCATTACCAAAAGCGGTGTCCATATCACCTGCGACTTCATCAGCATAACTGCCAATCCCGCATTGATGTGGTGCATCGAGGAGACCCAAAAGAATTGAATCATCGTATTCAATGCACTAGGAACAATAGCGAGTTTCCAGATTGCATGGTCAAACTCTTTTTTTCTGATCGACCAAAAAAGCCACGGCAACCAGAATACGGTCGCAACAAAATAAAGGCATACCGTTTGTACGCAAATGTTAAGCGTAGACGATAGCTCTCTTATAACTACAGGACCAATCGAACGAAACAGTAAAACTGAAAGTAAGGCCGCTATCGCAAATTTTCTAGTTCTCATCAATCAAGACTCGAGACAGTATAAGAGCCCTTGAGTATGTGTACACTCTTTTGGAAAGACTTTCTTGAAATAAACTCGTACTCATCATCTGCTAGAAGAACAACAATATCCTTATCGACTGTTATTGTCATCTCCATATCAGGATCTCGAGACAAAAGCACATTCGCCATAGTGATTGCTTTTTCTAAACCATCGCCTCGGTGATAATTGGCAACCTCATCAGGATGTGCAAGACGAGAGGCTTCGTATATTGATTCATTCTCCATACTGCGCAACCAGTTGTATATCTCACCGCTATTATAACCTTTGCAAGACTCAATAGAAACTGGGCAACGCTCGAGCGATGCCTTCAAAAATGGCTGCCACTGACACACGCTCATATCGCGATACGCGTAGAAAGAAAGGTCCGCCGTTGTATTTTTACTGCGTTTACCCTTTAGATAATCAATGATTTCAGTACGTGTCATATCACTCGATATTTCAATCTTTTGATTATCTATAAATCGTTTATTACTCTCTGGTAAACTAGCCTCAATCTTGCAAAACTCACAAAGTTCTCCCACAAACTTCTCACTATCATCCATATATTTATCAAAGTAAGTTTTGCACAATGCCCGTCCTTCTTCGGTATGAATATTGATACCACTTTTCTTTATAAAACGAATTAGTTGCTCAACACAAA
This sequence comes from Phycisphaerae bacterium, assembly GCA_015493385.1. Taxonomy (GTDB): domain Bacteria; phylum Planctomycetota; class Phycisphaerae; order Sedimentisphaerales; family Sedimentisphaeraceae; genus S145-28. The sequence continues at coordinate 1,591 of WGDE01000045.1, read as the reverse complement.
CTCTATCATCAGGCTTGAATGGGTGGAAGTCTTCCTCGCTAACATCACCAAACATTTTATCTATAGAATCAGAGCCAATACGTATCGGATTACTGTGCTCGTACTGAAATAAGACTTCTGCGCGTATGTACTTGTCATCGCCCCTGAGATGGCGGCAAAAAACGAAATACTCTTGGTACTTATGCCTAAACCTTAGAAAATTCGCAAAGGTTGACATATCCAAATCTACCGTTAAAAAACTAGAGAGTTTCTTCTTAAACTTTTCATAAACATCCTTTGATATTGTTGCCTCATCATAAAAACAATGAATATAACCGCTAGAGTGAGAGACAATTGTAACATCCTCATTGCGCATCGCACGCTGAGCTTTATCCGTTATCGCCGTTCCATTAAACCACATCCCTTTGGTTACAACACGGCGATTATTTGTTATCGCCCCATCTTGTAAGTCGATAAAGTTCTGTGAATGTAGCGGCGTGAGAATCATATACATATCCTCAAGAGCAACATCGCAAACAACAAACGCCGCAGCGATATAAAGAGCCGCAAGCGAAACACATTCTCCAGCACCACGGCTATAACCCTGCTTATATTTAAATGCATCCATCGCCTCGAGAGTCTCTGTTTTCCAATAGGGCAGTGCATCACCATTATACTTATCAAGTCCAAAATGGCGTCTAATACCAATGTCAAAATAATACTCATCTCCTTGATAACCAAACAATGCATTACTCTTGGAAATATCATCTGGTGAAATAAATGGGGCAAACCTATTGAGTTCAGTATCCTTATCACTCATTCCCCAAGTATCTAAGTCTAGGTTAAACTCATACTCATCCATAATGAATTGACGCATGCGCAAAAGTCTGCGCCATGGGGATTTATTTTCTATTTTCTTAAAGGTTGGATGATCTCTCCACTTCCACAAGATAGGACTCATAATATTTGCCAAGACCAAACTATACATCAACTCGGGGAAAACAAATATTTCCATATCCGATAGTGAGATTGCAGATGAATACTTTTCAATTTGTTTATTATCCATATACCTAAACCTTCTATAAGTTATCAATGTTTACTGGGTAGCTCTAATGCAATACTAGCTACTTCTTTTACAATATCTCTTATGCTGTCGCGATAATTATCGGCTGCCATTTGCATCTGCGCAGCACTGCCAATTACGTCGCCAGTTGCAGCAACATCAAAATGAACCAATTTGCCGCCACCCTTATAATTAGCAAAATACTCTCTTGCCTCATCACTGAGGGTTACAATGAGATCAAAATCTAAACCGCAAAGCTCATCTACACTTTTAGTGTATTGGTTAGAGATATCAATCCCAACACGCGACATACTAGCTACTGCAGACTCATTTAGCTTCAAAGCTGGTATAATCCCAGCAGAAAACGCTATTAAATCTTTCCCATAAAGAAAATCGGCCCAGCTCTTAGCAATCTGACTTCGAGATGCATTAACAGTACATACAAAGAGAATTAGCTTTTCATTTATTATTTTCACATAAACACCCTAATATTAAACAGCCTGATTATATATCAATTCAACTGATTACAACAAATATAAAACTTTAAGG
>WGDE01000044.1 GCA_015493385.1 Phycisphaerae bacterium | reverse complement strand
TAGATTCTTTGAATTTAAACTTAAGGGCACCTCTAAAAATTCATTTTGGCAGACAAGCGAACCTTTTTGTCGCCGAACTACGTCAGACAAAAGGCGCCTTATCTACGGATAAGGCTAATTTGTCTTCCTTGTCGGACAACAAAAATTTTCTACTTGCTACTCAAAAGCAATTATTAGAGCTAACCCTTTAGGTTGAGTCGCCTAGCCTTTCTGGGTACGAATTCTATGCATTAAGGAACACTTATTTAGTGGACGGATTTATTTTGCTTGTATTTTCAATATCCCTTAATATTGACGTATGGAGAATTTTAAAGAAAAACCCGTTATTGGATTACTTGGCGGGGTGGCTAGCGGTAAGAGTTTTGTTGCTGCTCAATTTAAAGAACTTGGCTGCGCTGTTATAACGGCAGATGCTCTTGCGCATGAAGAACTTCTAGAAGAAGATACTAAGGCTGAAATTCTCAAACATTTTGGCAAAGAAGTTTTTGATGAGAATGACAGGGTGGACCGGAGTAAGCTAGCGGATAGAGTCTTTAATGATGGCGATAAGCTTGAGATACTCAATTCGTTAATACACCCAAAGGTTATTAAGAAAACACAGGTGTTGATTGGCGAATATCGCAGGGATAATTCGGTCTGCGCGATAGTTTTGGATATTCCGCTCTTGCTTGAGATTGGCTGGCAATCACGATGTGATGTGCTAATCTTTGTTGATACAAAAGAGTCTCTGCGCATAGAAAGGGCTACTATCCGAGGGCTTGGCGGCGGTGAAGATCTTAGAAAAAGAGAAAAAAAACAAATTTCTCTGGACAAAAAGCGAGATATTGCCCATTATGTAGTCGATAACAATTCTAATGTTTCGGCAATAACGAATCAAGTGGACCAAATCCTCTCTGAAATTCTAGGCAAGACTTGTTGAGTTCTAGTGATTTTAGTCAACAGTTTGAGCAGAAGTTATTGAGATAAATCAATCTGTTATAGCGGAATAAGAGTAAAGAGTTTGTATTTAACTCGTTTGTTTGTAAAGACTTATTTAAAGTATCACACATTTTAGACGCAATCCTTAAATTTCAAATCTGATAGATTTTGCTTAGAAGTTAGAAAGAAATTTCTGGAAAAAAGGAGTAAATATGGCAGAAGATGCTAACGATGACCAAGAGAAAAAGGTTGTTAAAAAGGTTACTAAGGCCCGTAAGAAAGCGGTCAAAAAGGTAGTAGCTAAAGGCGAAACAGAAGTTTCTAGTGAAAAGAGTGAGCCTGCTAAAGCAAAATCTCCAAAGAAGGTCACACGTAAAAAAGCGACAAAAAAAACAGTCAAAAAAATCACAAAAGTTGAGCAAGAAGAATCACCTTCTTTACAGCAAGCACCTGACGCTGCTAGCAAGGATACCCCAGTAGTAAAGGAAGAATCAACGTCTCCTGCTCAAGAACCTGCTAGCAACAATGCGCAGGCACCTAAAAATGATTCTTCTAAGCCTAAATCATCTGGGCAAAGACCAGATCGTCGGAATAATAACCATAATCATAATAATCGTAATCACAATAAACGCTCGTCCAACAATCGCTCTAACAACAAGAATGGTCATGGTAGGGGGCGAGGCGAAGGAAATAATGATAGATACGAGCGTGTGAAAAAAGGCAAGCTTCATATTACAGAGTTGCAAAGTCTAGAAGTTCCAAAGCTTCATGAGATGGCCAAAGAAATTGGTATTGATGAGTATATTGGTCTAAATAGGCAGCAATTAATTTTTAGAATACTCAAGAATCGCATACAAGAGAGCGGCTTGCTTTATGGCGAGGGAGTTCTTGAAGTGTTGCCAGATGGATTTGGTTTCTTAAGAAATCCAAGGTACAATTACCTCTCAAGCCCTGACGATATTTATGTCTCTCCATCTCAAATTAGGCGTTTTGGACTTAAAAGCGGCAATACTGTATCAGGTCAAATTAGACCTCCAAAAGATTCTGAAAAATATTTTGCACTGCTTAGAGTTGAAGCTATTAACTTCCAAGAGCCTGATAAATTGCAGGGAAAAGTTGTTTTCCGTGATTTAACTCCCCTGCACCCAGATAAGCGATTCATTCTTGAGACAACACCGGACGAGCTTGGTATGAGAATCTTAGACCTTACCACTCCGGTTGGAATGGGCCAGCGTGGTTTGATTGTTGCGCCGCCTCGAACTGGTAAAACTGTCTTGATGCAAAAGCTTACCAATGCAATTAGTGTAAACTATCCAGATGTCAAAATTATCGTTCTCTTGATTGACGAGCGTCCTGAAGAGGTTACTGATTTCGAGCGTAAGGTTAAGTCTGGAGTGGAGGTTATCAGTTCAACATTCGACGAACCTGCTAGCAGGCACGTCCAAGTTGCTGAGATGGTTATAGAAAAAGCCAAGCGTATGGTTGAGTATGGCGATGATGTCGTTATCTTCCTAGATTCAATAACTCGCCTAGCAAGAGCTTACAATACTGAGATGCCTCACAGTGGCAAGATTCTAACCGGTGGTGTTGACGCCAATGCGATGCATATGCCAAAGCGTTTCTTTGGAGCTGCCCGTAACATAGAGTTTGGTGGTTCACTTAGTATTTTTGCAACAGCATTGGTTGATACTGGTTCTAAGATGGACGATGTTATCTTTGAAGAGTTTAAAGCTACTGGTAATATGGAAATTCATCTAACTAGAAAACTTATTGAAAGAAGAATTTTCCCAGCAATCGATATTAGCAAGAGTGGTACAAGGCGTGAAGAGTTGTTGCTAGATAAAAAAGAGCTTGAACTCAGCTATAGATTGAGGAAGGTTCTCAGCGAGATGAGCTTGGTTGAATCTGTGGAGCTTCTAAAGTCTAGGCTCTCCAAGACAAATTCAAACGCAGAATTCTTGATGTCTATGCAGCTAGGTTAATCGTCGGATAAAATAGAAGCTAATCTCTAAGGGCCAATACGTTGAAAATCGTGTTAGCCCTTTTTTTTTCGCCAGTTTGCCTTGATGCCAAGAAATCTACAGTTTCACTTTACCATAGAGTGTATTTCTGGTAATCTATACAATTCAAACTGCCGCTAGATATGATGCGGTGATATTGTTATAAATCCTGAATAGATAGGATCTTAAGTATGGCTAAAGAGATTTCAAAGGTATATCAGCCAGCAGATGTAGAAGCTCAGGCGAATGCTGTTTGGCGAAAGAGTGATTGTTTTCATGCGGAAGTCCCTTCCAATGGTGGGATTGATGCAAAACCGTACACGATAGTAATTCCGCCACCAAATGTAACTGGTATGTTACATATGGGGCATGCGTTAAATAATACTCTTCAAGATATACAGGTGCGATTCAAAAGGATGCAGGGGTTTAATGTTCTCTGGATGCCTGGGACTGACCATGCTGGAATCGCAACTCAATCGGTTGTTGAAAAAAAACTGAAGCAGGAGAAGAATCAGACTCGTCACGATGTCGGACGAGACAAACTCGTTGAGATGATTTGGGATTGGAAGCAAGAGTACGGCAATACAATCTTAGAACAACTCAAGGGAATTGGCTCAAGCTGCGACTGGGAAAGAACGCGTTTTACCCTTGATGATGTTTGTGCAAAGGCTGTGCGCCAATGTTTTTACAATCTCTTCAAAAAAGAGCTTATCTACAAGGGGAAAAGGCTCGTCAACTGGGACCCAGCACTGCAGACAGCTATCGCTGATGATGAGGTTGTACATAAATCGGTTGCGGGCAACTTTTATTACGTCAAATACCCTCTCTCTGATGGTAGCGGGTTTGTTACAGTCGCAACCACGAGACCAGAAACGATGCTTGGCGATACGGCGGTTGCGATTAATCCAAAAGATGACCGTGCAGATACACTTGTTGGTAAGATGATAAGTTTGCCGCTAACCGATAGGGAAATTCCTATTATTGCAGACGACCATGTCAAACGAGGTGAGGGTACAGGTTGCTTGAAGGTTACGCCTGCCCACGATCCTAACGACTACGAGATTGGGCTGCGCCATGATCTAGAGATGATTAATATCCTTACTCTAGACGGTAAGATAAACGATAACGGTGGAGAGTTTGAAGGTCTAGACAGATTTAAAGCAAGAAAAGCTGTAGTGGCAAAACTGCAGGAGTTAGAACTTCTTGAGAAAATAGAGCCAAAGGATCAAGAGGTTGGACATAGTGATAGAAGTGGAGCTGTTGTTGAGCCATATTTGTCCGATCAGTGGTTTGTTAAGGTTGCTCCTCTTGCAGAGCCAGCGATAAAGGTTGTAGAAGAGGGCAAGATAAAATTTCATCCAGAGCGATACAAAAAGAGCTACCTAGATTGGCTTGGCGGGATTCGTGATTGGTGTATCTCTCGCCAACTTTGGTGGGGGCATCGCATTCCTATCTGGTCGCGTGAAGTTACTCTACCTGCAGATATTAAGCCTGAGCCGTTTGTTCAAGATGAACTTAGCGATAAAATGATAGCGGCGCTTAGTAGATTTACGATGAGCGAGTTTGCAGCAGACGCTTCGTTTGGCGTTGACCTTGCAGCAGTAGAGATTGCTAGAGAGATAGCTGGTAATAACAAACATAGCAATAAAATGAATACCCAAATATTCGCGGCCTTAACAGAAGCGGCAGGTCAGGATTGGCAAGAGTTTATGCATGGATACGAGGATTACTTCGTTCAGATTACTGAGATTGAAGATAAGCCTGGTGTCATAAGGGTTGATATCTGTTGTGCGCAAGAAAATCCAGAACTAGAAGCGAAGCTTGAATCTCATGGTTGGCTTAGAGACCCTGATGTTCTTGATACTTGGTTTAGCTCTGCGCTTTGGCCGTTTAGCACTATGGGTTGGCCAGAACAAACTCCGGAGCTAGAGTTCTATTACCCAACAAGCCTGCTAGTTACCTCTCGTGACATTATCACATTATGGGTTTCTAGGATGGTTATGATGGGGCTCTACAATGTTGGCGAGATTCCATTTAGTGATGTATTTATTCATGGTAAAATCCTTGACGGTAAGGGTGAGACTATGAGCAAGAGTAAAGGCAATGGAATAGATCCTCTTGAGATTATCTCTACCTATGGCGCGGATGCTATGAGATTCTCTATGGCGCAGATGACGACCGAGAGTCAGGATATGAGGATGCCAGTTAAGAAAGACGATCAAGGTCGAAACGTTAGTGATAAATTCGATATTGGCCGAAACTTTTGCAATAAACTCTGGAATGCTTCAAGATTTGCAATGATGAATCTAGACGGTATTGATTCTAGTAAATTTGATCCAACACAGATGACAATCGAAGATAAATGGATTCTCTCGAGGTTGACTGATACTATTAATGACGTAACAGATTTACTCGGTGAGTATAAATACAACGAGCCTTTGATGAGTATTTATCGTTTCTTCTGGAATGATCTTTGTGATTGGTATGTGGAATGGATAAAGCCAAGATTTTATGACGAGTCTAAAAAACATACTGCTCAAAATGTCTTAGCTTTTGTTCTGGATCAATGTTTGAGGCTGATGCATCCTTTTATGCCTTTTATAACGGAAGGAATATTCCAGCACTTAAACACACTTTGCCCTGATAGGAAGCTTGGAGAGCTTATAGAAGCCACTGCGAGTGAGGCTCTAATTAATGCTCCTTGGCCAAAAGACCTTGAGCAATTTGAGAATCCTGATGTTGAAGAGAAGATATCTATCTTGCAGAATGTTATCAAGGCGATTAGAGAAGTGCGCAGTCAATACAATGTTGCTCCATCAAAGAAGCTTACAGCAGCTGTTAATTGTTCTGGAGATTTGGCGCAATTATTGGAAGCTAATAAGTCGCTTGTTTGCAATATGGCAGCTCTTGAGAGTCTAGAGATTGGTGATGTTTCTATGGACTCTAAAACGAGTGCTTCTGCAATTGTTGGCGATATGGAAGTCTTCGTTAATGATGTCATTGATTTTGAGCAAGAGATTGCAAGGTTAAGCAAACAGAAAGAGCAGATTGAAAAGGGAATAAAGCCGATAGAATCTAAACTTGCCAACGAAAACTTTACAAGCAGGGCAAAGCCTGAAGTTGTCCAAAGCTCACGCGTTAGACTCGCTGAGCTCAAAGAGCAACTTTCAATTATAGAGAAAAGAATCTCTCAAATGAAAGCTCTCTAACTGTAAGAAGTATCAGGAGAGCCCAATGCTAGTAGAGGCAGAGCTCAAGCAGCTTATAATTAACGAAAATAGCCAGCAGCAGATGATAGTGTTAAAAGAGAGCCAAGGCCAGCGTACTCTAACTATATTGGTTGGAATACCAGAGATACTCTCGATTGACAGGAGTGTTAAAAGGCATAAAGCGCATCGACCAATGACGCACGATTTGTACATGAACACTCTAGTTGCTTTTGGTGCCAAGATTTCCAGAGTCATTATAAACAGCCATCACAGCGGTGTTTATTTTGCCCTGATAGAATTGCTCAAAGACGATGAGATATTGAGTTTAGATGCAAGACCAAGCGATGCGATATCTTTGGCTCTCAAGCAGGGAGTTGCTATATTTATTGATGATGCACTATTTTTAGAGGGCTGATGTTTCGAAGAGTTTTGTGATAGAGACAGCTATTCTTTGTCTTTGGAAAATAGGCTGTGCATAAAAAATATACCAAGAGATATACACATTAAAGAGTCTGCGATATTGAACGTAGGCCAGTGATAGTTTAATGGTGCGATGTATATATCTATAAAATCTCTTACAAAGCCATCATTAAAAACTCTATCCCAGAGATTGCCGATTGTGCCAGCGGTAAACATTGCTAGCGTAATTCTCATTAGAATTCCTTTTACCGCACCTCTATAAAATGCCACAACTATAACGACAAGAGCTATAGAGGATATTGCGACTAGAAACACTCGCTTACCACTCATCATACTAAAGGCAGCGCCGCCATTTTCTCTTAATATGAAGCTAAGTATATTTGGAATTATAACGTATTGTTGATGTGTCTTTTGTGACAACCATTCAAAGACTAGAGACTTACTCCATAAATCGCTTATGGTTGCTATGACAACGATTGCCCAAAACAATATCTGCTGCGCAGTTGTTGGAAATCTTCTAGTTGAAGTATTTGCCTCTTCTTTAGTTTGACTATTTGAATCTGGCATTTAGATTTTTGCCTTATTTTTCTTTTGAATATTTAGCGAGCATTTTGCGCAGGCTCGGTTGCTTAGGATTCATCTTTAATGAAATTTTCCATTGATTTAAACCGATCTCCTTGAGCTTTTCTTTGTTGTTATCAGCTTTGGAAGATTTTAGAATGTATGCAACGCCAAGGCCTTTGTGCGATTTCCAGTCTCTGTAATCTATTTGTATTGCAAATTTGTAATTGTCTATAGCATCATCAAGTTGGTTTAAGCGGATAAGTGCAAACCCAAGATATTGATAGGCTGGTGAGTTGTTTGGATCTATCTCTATTGCTGCCTTTAGGAGCTCCTTGGCGGCTTCTATGCGATCTGTTCTAATGTATGAAATGGCTAGAGGTATCATAATCTCTGGCTTATTGCCATCTCTCTCGAGTGCTCTGCGATACTCTGCAATAGCTTGTTCATTGTCTTTTATTTCACCAAAGATATCGCCAAGCAATAATTCAACTGCGCTATCGTTAGGGTTTATCTCTCTTGCTTTGTATGAATACTCAATTGCATCATCTAATGAATCTATCTCTTTTAAGCATTTTGCAGCATTCAAGTTTGCATCGAAATTTTGTGGCTTAATTTCACATGCCCTTATATAGGCTTTGCTAGCCTTCTCGTAACGTTTCATCTCCTGATTAATCTTGCCAAGATTGTAGTAGTCTTTAAATGACCAAGGATTGTATTTTGTTGCGGCTTCGTAGGCGGCATCAGCCTCTTCTAGTTTGCCCTGTTCTCTGTAAATATCTCCCTTTAGTGAGTGGGCAAGGGCGAATTTGCGATCGTGAAATATTGCATAGTTGAGTTTCTTGATAGCTTTATCCTGCTGGCCACTATCGTTGAGCATAACAGCGTCTACATAATCATGGACGGCCATTGGTCTACCGCAGCCGCTAAGAGAAATGATTGCCAAAGATAAAGAGAGTAGGATTAGATAATTGATTCTTGTGTTTTTTATCATTTTCTGTAAAAAACCTTAACAAAAGAGTTTCAAATGCAATAGATACCGATACTTAGCTAGAATTATACGGTGCTATAGACTTAGTGTCAAAGATTTAATGCTTGAGGTGATGTTGAGCGATAGAGGGTTTATTCCTCATTAATGGATGTTAGGAGTTGGTTGATTGTTGCATACTAGAAATCATTGTACTTTGTTTTATATTGACTGTATAATCGCCTCCGTTGCAGAGAAGTTATTCTTTGCGTTCTCAATGCGGTCTTATATTACTCAATGGGATAGATATGGAGCTATTACATAGTTTTCTAAAGCCAGAGTTTATCTGGATTCTGGTAGGGTTGCTTTTAGTGATGCTTGAGTTTGTAATGCCAGGTCTTGTGGTTTTCTTCTTTGGAGTTGGCGCAATCGTAACTGGAGTAACCTGCATATTCACCGATATACTTCTAAATACTCAGCTGCTAATCTTTATTGCAACATCTATTGGCTCGCTTATTCTTTTGCGCCGCGTCATTAAGGATATCTTTCTTGGTAATGCTTTAGACGACCCAGATCAAGCCTTGATAAAGGAAAATATTGGTAAGATGGTAACAGCTCTTGAGGATATTGAAGCTGGAGAGATGGGAAAAGTTGAGTTTCACGGCACTCACTGGAGCGCGCAGTCACAAGAGAGTGTCTCGAAAGGTCAGACTCTAGTAATAATCGCTCAAGAAGGGATTGTTTTAAAGGTCAAGAGCAAGAATTCTTAGGGGGCCTTAATCGTTCATAATGGAAAGAATTAGATTCTAATCAATATTTAAGGAGAGTGAGTATGTTTATAGTTTCAGAGCTACAAGTTAGTCCATGGACAATATTGTTGGCAGTTCTAGCGATGATAGTTGTTATTGCATTCTTCAAGATGATGCGCATCGTACCGCAAAAGAGTGCATTTATTGTTGAGAGATTGGGAAAATTCAGAAAGACTCTTGGTGCTGGTTTGCATATTCTCATACCCTTTATAGATAAGGTAGCTTATAGGCATACATTGAAAGAACAAGCAATTGATGTCCCTCCACAATCCTGTATTACTCAGGACAATATAGTTGTTGAGGTTGATGGGATTTTATACCTCACAGTTGTCGATCCTAAATTGGCATCTTACGGTATTGACAACTATCTCTTTGCTTCAATTCAGCTTGCCCAGACAACTATGCGTAGTGTTATTGGTAAGCTTGAGCTTGATAAAACTTTCGAAGAGAGAGATACTATTAACAGCTCAATCGTTGAAGCGGTTGATAAGGCAAGTGACCCATGGGGGGTTAAGGTTTCGCGTTACGAGGTTAAGAATATCGTTCCTCCTCAGAGTATTAAAGATGCTATGGAAAAACAGATGAGAGCCGAACGCGAGAAACGCGCATTGATTGCTCAAAGTGAGGGAGACCGTCAAGCTAAGATTAACAGGGCGGAAGGTTTGAAGCAAGAAGCTATTGCAAAGTCTGAGGGTGAGAAGCAAAAGAGGGTTAATGAGGCAGATGGTCGTGCCCAAGAGATTTTAATGGTCGCAGAGGCTACCGCAAAAGGTGTAGGGCTTATCGCTTCAGCAATCAGCGAGACTGGCGGTAAAGAAGCAGTTAACCTGCGCATAGCGGAGCAATATATCAATGAG
>WGDE01000043.1 GCA_015493385.1 Phycisphaerae bacterium | reverse complement strand
CAGCTATATTAAATATTATTTTAATTGGTTATAATTACAAATGTCTGACGGAGAATCGTGATTACAAGTCATTGCTTAGTTCTTATCATGACTATAAGGTTCGTGTTTTTGCTACTGATGATAATGACAGTGATACCTTTTCATTACTTGACTCTGCGACATATCAAATGGGAGACCACTTTGGTGTAGGCAATGATGATGAACGCCCAATTCATACTGTTCATATAGACGCATTTATGATGAGTAAGTACAGTGTAACAAATCAGCAGTATTGTCAGTTTTTAAACTACATGATCTTACAATCTAGAATTGTGGTTCATAATAATGTTGTTTATGCGGCTACTGATTCATCTCAATCATATCCATATCTCACAATAAAAGAAGGTAATAAAGATAGTTGTATTTCCAGAGTTACAGGGACATCATTTTCTATTGAATCTGGTAAAGAAATGCATCCAGTTGTATGTGTTAGTTGGTATGGTGCAGTAGCCTATTGCAATTGGTGCAGTGAGAAATATGGATTGACACCTTCTTATAACATGGCCACATGGGATTGTAATTTTACTAATGATGGTTTTAGGCTACCAACAGAGGCAGAGAGAGAATGGGTAGCACGCGGTCGAATTTCTATAGCAACATACTATAAATATCCATGGGGTAATGAGATTACTGGTAGCCAAGCTAATTATTGTAATTCTGGTGATCCATTTCATAATGGAACGACACCGGTTGGCTATTACAATGGAGAGCAGATTCCTGCAGGCTTTGATAATCGCAACGGTAATGGTTTATATGACATGGTGGGTAATGTGCTGGAATGGTGTAGTGATTGGTATGCAAGTGATTACTATAGTGCAGGCGCAACTGATAATCAAACAGGTCCTGCTACAGGATCGCATCGAGTTCTCCGCGGTGGTTCTTGGAATAGTCTTATTATTGATCTTCGTTGTGCTAAGCGGAGACATTCCTATCCAGCTAATTGCAATGCCCCCCATATTGGATTTCGTGTTGCCAAGAATTCAAGGAATCTGGAATCTTTTACCTTGCAGGTTCACAAAGATATGGCTAAGTTTGAGGTAGAGAAAATAGCAAATAGTATCAAACGCGGCGCAGGGTTTGGTGACAAAGACTGGATAAAAGAAACAGTGGTCGATTTAGACTTGCAATCAACAATTAACAAAAGGGGAATACCTAAAAAAGATTCCGCAGCCCTTTAATTCATACAGGTGATTAAATGAAGAATATGAGGACAATTTTTTGGGTTTTTCTTCTCTTTGCGGTTGCTGCGGTTGTTGTATTTTCTCAAGAAAAAGATTGGCACTTAATTCTTTTCCTTACAATGTTTTTTTTAACTGCCTTTTTGTGTGATGCCTTTTGTTGGAGGCCAGTGTCAGGCCTTTGTCCTTTACTATACGGTGTTGTCTGGTTTGCAAAAGCAGATATCTAATAGGCTGCGCGTTATGTGATCAACTTCTTTAAAGTTAGCGTGATATGGATTGCACTATTGTTGACCAAAACAAGGAATAATCCATAAAATCTGCTAAATATACCTCTCTTATTTGCCAGCATATTCCGCCGCATTTCATTTTAACACTTGCTAAAGAATAGGAACTCTTAGGATGATTGCGCTTTCTTGGGATGTATAAAAGTACTTTTTACTTGCATCTGAAAGGGTGCGAGTTTAGATATAGTAACCGTAATGGAAATATGTATGAATTGCTGTTAAGAGAGTTCCGCAGGGAGCCCTTTATCTAGTTATGACCCGAATTTATTATTAAAGTATCCTCTCAAATATGAATACAGAAATTGTAAAACTTAATGGCACACATGATGATTTGGCTATAATAAGAAGGGCGGCTAAGCTCGTTGAAGATGGAGAGCTAGTTGTTTTTCCTACAGAGACTGTCTATGGTATTGCTGCGCGAGCATCGGTTGACGCTATCGCTAAGCTTGATGAAATCAAGAAACGTGATTCAGAAAAGCACTATACGCTTCATGTATCGAGCCCTAGTATTATCGAGAGTTATGTCCCTAATGTCACACCAAGGACTAGACGCCTAATAGATAATGCGTTGCCAGGGCCGTTAACCTTAGTTTTTGATGTAGACCGAGATATTGAGATATTAGAGGAAAAGTTCTCTAAAGATGTGTTGGATATTATTTACAAGAATAAATCCATCGGTTTGCGATGCCCTGATAATACTGTTGCGACGACGCTATTGTCTCTTGTTGATGCAGAAGTTGTAGCTCCAAGTGCTAATATTGGCGGAGAAGCACCGGCTACGGATGCGCAGATGGCATACGAAATGCTAAATACAAAAGTTGCTATGATTCTAGATTGTGGCCCATGCAGAGAAAAGCAAAGCAGCAGTGTTGTTCGTGTAACAAACACCGGATTTGATGTAATCAGAGAGGGAAGTATTCGCTCAGATGAGCTTAAAAGCATGAGTGAGGTTAATATAATCTTTGTTTGCACTGGCAATACATGCAGAAGCCCTATGGCAGAGGCGATGTTTGCTCACGCATTAGCCAAAAAGATTGGCTCTACTATTGACCAGTTGCCTGATTTAGGTTATATAATATCCTCTGCTGGTGTCATGGCAGCTATCGATCAACCTGCTTCACAGCATTCAGTGGATGTTTGTAGTGAAATGGGGCTTGATATTACAGGGCACAAAAGTAGGGGGCTTAGAGAGAGGGAAATATTGGAGAGCGATATTATTTATGTAATGTCTAATTCTCACAAAGAAAGAATCTTAAGTTTTTATCCAGAAGTTGCATCAAAGTGCAGGTTACTGCTGAAAAACGGCGATATTCCTGACCCATTTGGTGGTGACGTTGATATTTATAGAAAATGTGCTTCAAAAATGAAAGAAGCCATAAATGAAAGGTTAGGTGAGTTAACGCTATGAAGGTTGCTGTAGCAAATGACCATAGAGGTAACGATGCTAAAGAACAGATTTTAGCCATTGTTGAGCAATTGGGCCATGAGGGAGTGGATTATGGTACTACTGGTTCTGTGCCAGTAGATTACCCTGATTTGGCATTTCGTGCAGCTAATGCGGTAGCATCTGGCGAGGTTGATAGGGCTATTTTGATATGCGGTACTGGTATTGGAATGTGTATCGCAGCGAATAAAGTCAAGAATGTAAGGGCTGCGCTTTGCTATGATGAGCTCAATGCAGGAGTCTCACGTCAACATAATGACGCCAATGTCTTGTGTCTCTCTGGAGATTTACTTGGAGATGTTACATTGCGCAAAATTGTAGAAGTTTGGCTAAGTACAGACTTCTCTGGCGGTAGACACAACAGGAGAGTTGAGAAGATTAAGGCTATAGAAAATGGCCAAGATCCTTCGACTATTCAAAACCAATGAAATGAATTTCTTGAAGATTTATAGATAAAAAAAGGACTTACCTTGATTGGTAAGTCCTTTTTTATTTATTAGAGGTCCCTAAACTTTCTGGGTCACTTTTTTTGTCTTTTTAGATGTAGTTGTTTTTATTTTTCGCGTTGTCGGATTTTTTTTTTGATTAGGTGAGCCGACTGATAGTATCTTTTTGTATCTCATATCGACAAGGTCTTTGGTTTTGTGCTTTTTAAGCTCACGCAAAGTCTTGATTATATAT
>WGDE01000042.1 GCA_015493385.1 Phycisphaerae bacterium | reverse complement strand
AGATATATGCTCGTCAAAGTAGCTCTGGACGCCCTTGCTATCAATCTGTTGATAATCTTTGTCGCTTAAAAAACCATTCACCCTGACATCTATCGGCTCTAGCGGTAGTTTCTTATCTAACTCATTCGCATCTGGAGATGAATAAGCTACCACTATGCCATTTATATTTTGGTTACCGATTGTTTTAGGCATTAAAGTAAGGGTATATTTTTTTTGTTCCAGAGAGCCCTCTTTACTCTTGGCATCTTTTGTTTTGCGCAGAGTTTTTAGCTCAAAGTTATCATTGCTCTCAAAAGAGAGGTCTGTCTCTATATTCTTTGGCGCCGCTACCGTGACAGTAACTTCAAACGGCTCTGCTATTGAGAGTTTGCTAGAGTCTAGAGCTACATCAACCTTTAGAGAATCTTGGTTGTATTGCTTTTGGTACGAATCAGTCTCCTGCGCAATGCAATACGGCGCAACTAGCATAAGTATTGTCAAATATTTAATCAGTCTCATCGTCTACTGTGCCTCTTGTGAAAGAATCTGACAAGGTCGTTTATATACGGCTTAGATGTCTGGAGAGAAATATAGTCAACTTTATTGGAGTTGAACATATCGTGCAACTGACTAAGCCTATCTAGCGATATCTTGGAGTATTCTCTGCGCAGCCTTTTGGAGCTTGTGTCGACAAGCATAGTCTCGCCGCTTTCTGAATCTCTAAGCTCAATTATTCCCGCAGATGGAAGCTCTTTCTCAAGGACATCGCTCACATGGACTGCGATTAAATCGTGTTTCCTATTCAATATTGAAAGCTGCCTTTGGAAATTAGCGGTCAGAAAATCTGATACTAGGAATATAGTAGCACGTTTTTTAGTAATCTTTGCGACATAATCAAGCGCACTGGCAATATCGGTTCCCTTTCCTGTAGCCTTAAAACTCAAAAGCTCACGAATCATACGCAAAACATGCGATGTACCTTTTCTAGGCGGAATGTAGAGCTCAATTTGATCGGTAAAAATCAAAAGCCCAACCTTATCATTATTTCTAATAGCGGCAAATGCCAGAACTGCGCAAAACTCAGCAGATAGCTCATTTTTAAAGCCACCTCTCGAGCCAAACTCACCGCTAGCGCTGAGATCGACCGCAAGAATAACCGTCATCTCACGTTCTTCTCTGAACTTTTTGATGTAAGGTTTTCCCTCGCGTGCGGTTACATTCCAATCTATATCGCGCACCTCATCGCCAGGAGAATACTCACGTACCTCCTCGAATTGCATTCCACGCCCTTTGAATACACTCTCATACTGACCTGCAAAACCCGTATTTACTGCGTGGGTTGTATAGATCTGTATTTGGCGAATTTTTGTCATCAGATCATTATCAAGCATCGTTCTAAATCCGTTAGAAAAGTTAGCGTCTGTTCAAGAAACTCCTTATTTGCTAGGGAACTTCAATATTGTCAAATATGATTTGAACAATATCTTCGCTTGTCTTTTCCTGTGCCTGAGCTTCATAGCTTGGGCAAATCCTATGGCGCAGCACATCCATACCGATAGACTTAATATCTTGAGGCGTTACATATGCCCTGCCTTTTATGAAAGCGTGAGCCTTCGCCGCACGGGCAAGAAATATAGTTGCTCGCGGTGAAGCACCAAAGCTGATAAGATTTGCAATATCAAGGTCGTATTTCTGTGGTTCTCTAGTTGCGAAAACGATATCAACGATGTAATCCTTAATCTTATCATCAATATATATAGAATTAACAACCTCGCGCATGCCGAGTATCGCCTCAGTATCAATAACCTTCTCAACCTTTCTCTGACCAGCAGCACTAGAGAATAGCTCAAGAATTTCTCTCTCTTGCTCTTTAGTTGGATACTCAACCTTAATTTTTAGCATAAACCTATCAAGCTGCGCTTCTGGTAGAGGATATGTTCCCTCTTGCTCGATTGGGTTTTGTGTAGCAAGAACTAAAAATGGGCTAGGCAGAGCAAACGTATCGCTACCAATACTAACTTGCTTTTCCTGCATCGCCTCCAAGAGAGCACTCTGAACCTTCGCCGGTGCGCGGTTAATCTCATCGGCCAATATGATATTTGCAAAGATTGGGCCTTTTCTCGTGTAAAATTCACCATCAGATTGGCGATAAATCTGCCCACCCGTTAGGTCTGCTGGTAAAAGGTCTGGTGTGAATTGCAATCTTTGGAACTTTGCACTTATTGCGTCCGCAAGAGCTGTAACGGCCGTTGTCTTTGCCAGACCTGGTACACCCTCTATTAAGATATGCCCATTTGCAAGAATTGCTATAAGCATTCTCTCAAGCATGTAATGCTGGCCAACAACAACTCCATCAAACTCACCGAAAAGCTTTCTTACAAAACCACTCTTCTCTGCTACAACCGCTTCAAGCTTTGTTATGTCCATCGTCATGAGATTCTCCATATACTCAAATGTGTTGCCTGAAAACTCTATTACTATGAAATTCCAATCGCCAATTCAGGTGTATATCGCAAACACCCTTGGCGAAAGTATCATTATTTAGTAACAATTGAAGCCTGTACTTTCTTTTTGAAAAAATGTTCGTCACAATCTTAAAAAAAAATTAAAAAATTTGCGACAGCTTAATGTAAAAAAGAAACACACAACATTATGGCAAGAAATGATACCATAGAAACATTAAGTTTAGCTGAATTTTGCCATCTGTTAATTTTATTTATTGAAAAAAATGACGAGACTAGTTTAATTAATCCATAAGCTAGTGAGATATTAGGCTCCATTATTATAGATGAAGGGTTTTCATGCGTGCACTTGTAGTAGAAGATGAGGTCACTCTTGCAAATAATATAGCCCAAGCTCTGCGCGAAGGCGCTGGATTTGCGGTAGATATCTCTAACGACGGGCTTGAGGGTCTTCATTTTGCCACAACCAACCCATACGATTTAGTAGTACTGGATTTAATGCTCCCAGGAATGAATGGTATGGACATTCTCAAAAACATCCGCGACAAAGGAATAAAAACCGCCGTTTTGATTATGACAGCAAGAGATACTAGCGAAGATATTATAAATGGTCTTAACGTTGGCGCAGATGATTACTTAACCAAACCATTTGACGTTGGAGAATTTATAGCACGTTGCAAAGCACTAGTAAGGCGAAGCTATAGCGAACCATCGCCAGAGATTACAATATCAGGCATACGTATAAACACTCTTAAAAAGCAGGTCTTCGTTTCTGATAAGCCTGTAACGCTCACAGCACTTGAATACAAGACTTTGGAATATTTCTTTATGCGCTGCAATGAGATTGTAACCAAGACTGATTTACTAGAGCACCTATACGACCAAGACTGGGATAGAGATTCCAATGTTATTGAAGTGCATATCTCATCACTACGTAAAAAATTAGATCCTAACAAAACCCTAAACCCCATCAAAACTATGCGAGGTTACGGATATATTATTGAAAGGTAGAAATGAGTTCTTTATCTATAAAGAAAAGGGTTGGGATAAATGTAACAATCGTAATATTTGTTGTAATCTCGATTATATCAATACTAGCATACACTGAGTTTAAAGAGGCTCTTGAGCGAAATTTAGACTACAGATTGCGCAGTGATGCTATGAGTGCATATATTCTGCTAAACTCTGCTCATGACGACAAACTCATCAAAGAACATATATCTTTACTACTCAGCCCTAAGACAGACTATCATCTGCGCGGATACGCCGTGTGGTTTGACCAAGAAAAGACAGCTCTGATAAATAGCGATACTTTCAAAGAAATTAAAACAATATTGGATGAGCATGACACCCCTGCCCCAGAAACTGGCAAGTTTAATTTTACAAACATAACCTACAAAGGTAAGCCATGTAGGGTAATTTGGGTGTCACTCAAGAATAAGGCGGCAAACTTCCCCGATAAAAAATCGGTAAATATATTAGTTGCGATAAGCTCGCGTCACGCTTGGGGAGAGATTACTAGCTTTATGAATGTACTCTTGTTAGTCGGTGCAATCTCAATTTGGGCGAGCGTTGGGCTGATAATGTGGATTCTAAGATGGGCCCTGCGCCCCATAGATGATATGGCAAAAAAGATGAACATAATATCACTGCCAAATGTTTCGTCACATGAGCTTAATATAGATGAGACTGTCTTAGAATTACAACCGTTTGCTACTGCGTGGGATAGTATGCTAAATCGTCTTGACAAGGCAATCCAACAAGAAAAACGCTTCACAGCGGACGCCTCACATGAGCTGCGCACACCTTTAGCTGTAATGAAAAGCACCCTACAGGTAGCAAAATTAAAAGACAGAGATGCAGACTACTACAGGCAAGCGATAGATGAATCTCTAACTAGTATGCAACGGATGGAAACATTGATTGACCAACTACTCGAACTCGCTAGATGTCAGGAGCAATCGTTACAGCCATCTAAAGATGAAGTCAATATAGCCGAGATACTCTCAGATATTGCCGAGCAGCACAAAAATAATGCAACACAAAAGCAGCAGAATATAGAAGTTGATTCCTGTGATACGATGATTAGATGCAATAAGTCTCAGCTTTCCAGAGCAATCTCTAACATCTTAGCAAACGCCATAAAATATGGCCCTAGCAATTCGAAAATTAGCGTCATTGCTACCATAAATGACAACAATCTGCTAATCAAGGTACATGATTGCGGTGGCAAAATAGCGGCAGAAGAAATTGAGTTTCTCTTCGAGAGATTTTACCGTGGCGATAAAGTAAGAACAAGCAGCAGCGGCGGTGTCGGGCTAGGATTATCCCTTGCAAAAGAAATAGTAAATTCCCACCGCGGCGAGATAATCGTAGAATCTAACGCCAAAGCCGGAACAGTCTTCACAATTTCCTTGCCAATAAATTAACGCAAACGACGCAAACAGAAAAGTTTTTTCATGATAAAAAGCTGTTAATCTTCTGCGTTAAAGCAGTTGCGGTTGATGTTTCGTAGTTATCATCAAGGAAATGTGAATACCAATAAATCTTCTTGAATTGCACCCTAGCATCTGTATAATTGCGGTTTCTGCCACATAATACGAACCGCAAAAAGGTACAAAAATGAATATAACTCAATATTTTAGTATATCTCAAATATCGCTAGACTGCGACATATACGACCGCGACGAATTGTTTGAGTATATGATTGGCACTATCATCGATAATCCAGTTAGCCCATTTCCCTCTAGCGTCAAAGATAAGGCACTATGGTTGCTAGAAGAACGTGAGAAGCATACCGCATCAAATATGGGAAATGGAATCTTTGTCCCCCACGCTAGAGTAGAGGGTATAGACTACCCAGCTATCGCAATGGCAACTTTAAGCGCAAAAGCAAAAGCGGCATGGATTGAAAAATATAAAATTGACGCTAAAATATTCGTAATGTTGATAATCCCAAAAGAGCAACCAACATTAGGGCTTAAACTCATCGCAGGAATTGCGCAGCTCTTTGAGAAGCCAGATCTTCTCAGCGAGATTGGCTCAATGAAATCATCTAAAGCTGCATATAGCAAAATACAGGCGATAACAATCTCTAACGATATATCGCTTCGCCTTAGAAATATAATGAATAGAGATATAGACACTTTGAGCCCTGATACAAAGCTATCAGAAGCGGTTCGTATCATGCACATTAAGAGATATCAATCTATGCCAGTTGTTGATGATAGTGGCGCAGTTGTAGGTGAAGTGACGGCTGATATGCTTCTCTCTCATGGAATCCCAGATTTCTTTAAAAATTTGGCTACAGTATCGTTTATCAGAGAGTTCGACCCTCTAGAAAAGTATTTTGCAAATGAAGCTAGTCTAACATGCAGTGATTGTATGAATGCTGAGCCATGTTGTCTAAGTGAGGAAGCTACAATTCTCGAATCCATATTCGAACTCAGCATTAGAAAGCACCAGTGTATTTATATTGTAGAAAACAACAAACTTGTCGGTTCGGTCAATAGCAATACCGTACTAGACAAACTCCTAAATATCTAAACAAGTCCTAAACGCAAGGAAAAGACATAATGGTAGGTATGATAGCAATATTTTTGATTAGTTACTTCTTAATCGCCTCGGAGAAGGTTGATAAATCGATCGCGGCATGCGTTGGTGGCTGCGCAATGCTTATATTTCACTATATGCCACACGAAAAAGCGATGCATCATATTGACCTAAACGTAATCTTCTTGCTAGTTGGTATGATGATGATTGTAAATGTTTTAGCAACAACAGGAATATTTGAGTTTCTTGCCGTATGGTCTGCTAAAGCTGCAAAGGGGCGAGCATTGCCCATTTTTGTGATGTTTCTTCTAATAACCGCTGTCCTATCGGCTTTGCTTGATAATGTTACAACTATCATACTCATAGCACCAATTACAATCTTGGTAACACAGATTCTTGAAATACCCGCGATGCCCTTTCTTATATCAGAGGCTATTTTCTCAAACATAGGCGGAACGGCAACTTTGATTGGCGACCCTCCAAACGTTCTTATTGGCTCTTGGACAGGTCTTGGATTTAATGACTTTCTCATCAATCTAGCTCCTGTAGTGTTGATAATTATGCTCATCTCGCTACCTTTAGTTTTATTCTTTTGGCGCAAAAAACTAGTAACAACAGAGCATACCAGAGCTAGGATTACTGCTGCAATACCAAAGCTTGCTATCTTAGATTTCAGAAAGATGGTAATCGCACTTACTGTTTTTGTGTTCGTGTTGATTGGCTTTTTCCTTAGCCATTCAATGGATGTTAAGCCGGGGATTATCGCTATTGCTGGTGGGTTTGTTATGGTTGCAAGTACAAAGACTAAGATAACGCATATAATGGAACATGTTGAGTGGACTACAATATTCTTCTTTGTTGGCTTATTTATGCTAGTTGGAGCATTGGAGGAAAATGGTGTTTTCCTCTGGCTTGGCAAACATATGCTAGAGGCCACCGGCGGCAATCTCCTGCTGACAGTTATGGTTATTCTCTGGGGAGGTGCAATATTATCAGCAATCGTGGATAATATTCCGCTGGTAATTGCAATGCTTCCGCTAATACAGACTGTTTTAGTGGACTTTGAAAAGCTCAACCCAACAATGTCAAGCGAACAAATCGCACATCCGCTATTTTGGGCATTGGCACTTGGTGCATGTCTCGGTGGAAATGGAACATTAATCGGTGCATCGGCTAATGTTGTGGTATCTCAAATAGCACGTAGAAACAATTACGATCTGACTTTCTGGAAATTTACTAGAGAGGGTTTTCCAATGATGGTTCTCTCGCTAATAATTGCATCTGGATACCTGTACCTAAGATATTTCATTTAATCAA
>WGDE01000041.1 GCA_015493385.1 Phycisphaerae bacterium | reverse complement strand
TAACACAAGAGCTTCTTCTAAAGAACGAAAATCTTGTCAGGGTTACTCACCATGCAGATGAGCGTAATGGATTACCTGACGGAGATAATGAACTTTGGGTAACAGATACTAATGGCAATAACGGCCGCTATATCAACATCTCAACTTTCTATAGAAGCATTACAGATCCGACATTCCCAGATCCAACTACTATCTCATTTAATGATGCAACAAGTTTGCAACCATTTGAATTAGATACAACATACAAAGAGATTTGGGCTATCGTTCATATTCCAGACAATGCTCCTGCTGGAACATATACTTCTACCCTTACAATTAAAACTCAGGGCGGAACAGTATTAAGAACGATACCTCTAAACGTAGAAGTCTTACCGTTTGACCTTGCTCCTTCAAGGCTATCTTACGGTCTTTATTATCACGGCAGACTAAGAGCTGATAAGCCAGAGACTGATATCATACCTCTAAGTTGCCATGAAAAGACAACACCTCAGCAAACTATAGAGCTTCAAGATATGTTTGACCATGGAGTGATGTATCCTGCTGGCTACGAGAACGATGTCCGCGTATTTGATAATACACTTGCCATTAGAAACTCAATTGGCTTCCCTAAAGACAAATACTTCTTCTTTGGAAAGAGCCTCCATCTAGATTCTGTTTCTGGTGACTTCACACCGTTCCAGAGTATCTTGGGCGATTATGGTTACGATACCAATGAGATGTATATCTATGGTAGAGAAGAAGCTGGGTCAGAAGAGCTAGAGTCGTTGATTGATGTAACGGTAAATGAGATTTATTCGGTTGGTATCAAGGTTGCAACAGCTGTTTACAAAAATGCGTTTGCTTCTGTTGGCAATTATCTTGATGTTGCGATATATGCTGACGGAATTCATGCAGCTGGTATTGAGCAGCAGGTTGCAGACTGGCACAGTGCCGGTCAAGAGATTTATTCTTATGGCGACCCTCAAGTTGGAGTTGAGAATCCAGAGGTTTACAGGAGAAACTATGGAATCGCTGCTTATCAAAAAGGTTTCGATGGAGTCATGGATTATGCCTACCAAAAAGAGTATGGCATTACTTGGAACGACTTCGATGCCAAGCCATCTGAGATTAATCACAGAGAAGAAAACTTCACCTACCAAACAACCAACGGTATAGTTGGTACAGTTGAGTGGGAAGGTTTTAGAGCTGCGGTTACCGATATGCGTTACCTAAGCACTCTTCTTGAGATTCGCGATCAAAAAGAAGCTAACGGCGAGGATGTAAGCGCTATCGATGCTTGGATTGCAAATCTTAATACAGACGCAAATCTAGATGATGTTAGAAGTCAGATTATTGATAAGATTATAGAACTTCAATAACTCTAACTACATAGCAGAATAAAACAAAAGGGGAATCGCTCATACATGGCGGTTCCCCTGTTTTACTCAGAATTTCTTTCTAAACCGAGCAGATGGAATATTTAAAAGTTTGCGATATTTAGCCACCGTACGGCGTGCTATTTGCTTAACGCCCTTCTCTTTTAATTTCTTAGCTAGAGCTTCATCGCTGAGAGGCTTAGATTTATCCTCATTTGCAATGATATCTTGCAGCATAACCTTAACAACATTCCAGCTCTGCTCTTTACCATCTTGAGTTTCTGAGCCTCCTGTGAAGAGACTTCTAAGAGGAATGACTCCTTGAGGAGAAATTGCATATTTTCCAGCAACAGCCCTTGAGACTGTTGCAATATGAACACCAACCTCATCGGCGATGCGCTGCATTGGTAGTGGTTTTAGGTAAAGCTCTCCCTTCTCAAAAAATTCTTGCTGATAATTAACGATTGCAGTAGCAACCCTTAGTAAAGTATTCTGTCGCTGTTCAACAGCTTCCATTAACCACTGCGCAGATCGAATATTTTGTTGCAAGAATTGACGCGTCTTCTCACCTACATCCTTATTCTTAGCCATTTTGACATAGAAATCATTAACTCGCAGATTTGGCATATTCGCTCCCGCAAGCCGAACTGTAAATCCAGGACCATCTTCTCTTGGCTCAATGATAACATCCGTCATAACGGGACGATTCCCACTACTACCAATGAGCAAACCAGGTGAAGTATCCAATTTTGCAATATGGGCAATAGCCTCTTTTACCCTATCAATACTTGCGTTCATACGTTTAGCAATCTCTGGCAGGCGATTTTCAAGAAGCAGGTCATAAAAATCTGAAATAAGCCTGCGTTCAAATGGCAAGTATTCTTTAGATTGATTCATTTGAATAAGCAAACATTCACGCAAGTCTCTCGCCCCAACCCCCGTCGGTTCCAGAGTCTGTACGAGCTTTAGTGCTTCATTAAGCTCTTCAATGGTAAATGGGCTTCTATCCTTATTGTAGAGCTGCTCGATGTGAACTGTGAGAAAGCCTTTATTGTCTATATAATCAATAATCGCCTCACCGGCTGCACGCACAGCATCACTTGTCTCATAAAGATGCCATTGATCCATGAGATAATCATGGAGAGAAATTGGAGACGCCGCAGTATTTTGCATAGCTTCGTATTTTGCGTCAGAATCATCACCTCTGCGATTTGCACGCATAGGCCGTGACTGGTTGACAAAATCCTTGAAATCGTCACCCAAGCTATCAAGACGGCCAAAATCTTCAGCATTATTTCCATCATTATCAACAACAAGTTCCTGATCGGAACTAACTGCGGTATCATCTTGAGAAGTTTGAAGAGCCTCATCTACACTAGATGGATCTAACTCAAGTACAGGATTAGATGATAGCTCTGTCTCAATCTTCTCTTGGAGTGCAAGTAACGGCAACTGAAGCACTTCCATGGATTGAATCATCCTTGGAGCGAGCTTCATACGCTGCTCAAGCCTCATCTGACCAGATAGTTCCATTCTCATATATAGCAACTTTTACTTAGATACGATGATGTGATTACCGGCTGTTATTATATCAAAATAGTATCTATGTGACAATTGAATATACCAACAAATTCCCCTTTTGGAACAGTTTTTGCGAGTATTGGCAAGTCACTCCAAATCAAGCCCCTTAAACATTTACCTTGCTAAACTTAAACGAGTGATTCACTGCATCAACCAATACTTTGTCGCCTTGGTCAAAATGCCCAGCAATTATTTCATTAGCAAGCTTATTCTCAATTCTCTGCTGAATCGCTCTCTTTAGAGGCCTCGCCCCGTAGACAGGATCGTACCCATCATCTAGAATTTGCTTACGCGCAGCCTCACTAAACTCAAGGGTAATGCCACGCTTTGCAACTCGCTGAGCCAAATAGCCCAATTGAATATCGACAATTTTCATTAAATCATCTTTACTGAGCGACCTAAAGACAATGGATTCATCAATTCTGTTTAAGAATTCAGGCCTAAAGAATGAAGTTAGGATATCACGGACATGGGCCTCAATCTCCCAATCCGCCCCCTTCTCGTTTGTTAGACCCATTATCTCATCACCACCTAGATTGCTAGTCATAATTATAACTGTATTCTTGAAATCAACGACGCGCCCCTTACCATCAGTAAGCCTGCCATCATCAAAGACTTGCAATAAAACGTTAAACACATCTTCATGCGCCTTCTCAACCTCATCAAACAAAATCACTGAGTAAGGTTTTCTACGCACCGCCTCTGTAAGCTTACCGCCCTCATCATAGCCAACATATCCAGGAGGAGAACCTATCAAACGAGAAACGCTATGCGCCTCCATAAACTCACTCATATCAAATCTAATCATTGAGTTAGGATCATCGAACAAGAATTCTGCTAGCGCCTTTGATAGCTCGGTTTTACCGACACCAGTTGGGCCAAGAAACAAGAATACTCCCATCGGTCTATCTGGATCGCTAAGACCTGCACGACTTCTACGCACTGCATTTGCAAGCGCAACAACCGCTTCATCTTGACCAACCACACGTTTGCGCAGTTGCTCTTCTATTGCAATTAATTTTTCACGCTCACCGCTCAAGAGCTTTGATACTGGAATTCCAGTCCAGTTAGAAACTACGTCGCCAACCTGTTCGGCGGTAACTTCGTTGTGAATCATAGTTTTCTTCGAATCTTCTAACAGAGACTCATGCTCTTTGAGCTTAGTTTCTAGCTCAACAAGTGTTCCATATTTCAAACGTGCCGCAAGTTCGAGATCTCCACTACGCTGCGCATTTTCAAATTGAGTCTGCGCATCTGATATCTGCTCCTTAATTTTTTTGAGAGAATCAATGTCGCCCTTTTCCCTGTTCCACTGAGCGGTTAACTCGGCATCTTTAGCTTTTAATTTTTTGAGTTCATCGAGAATCTTTTTAAGACGTTTTTTACTAGAATCGTCGCTCTCTTGCTTGAGCGCTTCGCTTTCAATTTCTAGCTGCATAATCTTTCTGCGCATTGCGTCCAATTCCGCTGGTAGAGAATCGTTTTCAATACGAAGTTTGGACGCCGCCTCATCAATTAAATCTATAGCTTTATCTGGAAGCCATCTATCGCTGATATACCTATCAGACAAAGTCGCTGCGGCTATGATAGCCGAATCAGTTATACGCACACCGTGGTGAGTATCGTATCTCTCCTTCAAGCCTCGCAGTATCGCAACAGTATCATCAACCGTTGGAGGATCAACCGTAATAGGCTGGAAGCGCCTCTCAAGAGCGGCATCTTTTTCGATATATTTCCGATATTCATCTAGTGTTGTTGCACCAATACATCTAAGCTCGCCGCGAGCAAGAGTTGGTTTTAACAGATTCCCCGCATCCATTGAGCCTTCAGTTTTACCAGCACCGACAATCATATGCAATTCATCAATGAATAGGATAATTTCCCCATTAGAACTAGTTACCTCTTTAAGGACGGCTTTAAACCTATTTTCAAATTCACCGCGGAATTTAGTACCCGCAATCAAAGCACCTATATCTAGCGCGATAACCTTTTTATTCTTTAACCCAATCGGAACATCCCCTGCAACAATACGCTGGGCAAGACCCTCTACGATTGCAGTCTTACCGACTCCTGGTTCTCCAATTAAAACCGGATTATTCTTTGTACGTCTACTTAGAACCTGCATACAACGGCGAATCTCTTCATCTCTGCCAATAACAGGGTCGAGTTTGCCTTGCTTTGCAAGTTCTATAAAGTCTATACCATATTTCTCAAGTGCATTGTATTGTGTTTCAGGACTATCATTAGTCACCTTATGGTCTCCCCTGATTTGCTTAATTGCCTTTTCGATAACGTCTGTGGTAACTGAATTTACATCTAAGAGCTCTTTGGCACTGCTTGATATTGAACTCATAGATAAGAGTAGATGCTCAACACTCAAATATTCATCACCCATTTTGTCTGCTCGGTTTTGCGCATCCAAAACAATCTGATTAAAGCTCGTATCTGGCATAACCATTTGCGCAGAATTGGGAGATGTTGGCAGTCTATCAATTTCACTATCAAGCATCTCTTGAACCCTTGAGAGCTTGGTTCCAATTTTTTTGAAGATAGCAACCGCCATTCCATCATTATCATCTAACATTGCTTTTAACAGATGAAGCGGGCTCATTATTGTATTTTTCTTTGCCATTGCTAATTGCTGCGCAGTCGCAAGTGCTTCTTGTGCTTTTAGAGTAATCTTATCAAATCTCATATTGTCACCTCTCTATTTGAGTTAATTCTCTTTTGTAAAACAACTTCTTATAGACTAAAAGCAAACTCCGTGCCGAAAACATTCACTAATCATAAAGCACGCTAACACAACAATTTAACAACTCAGATGAACAAAAAAGACACTAAACAATGCCATTTTGACAGAAAATATTGGCACCTACAAAAAAAGACTCACAGGTATAAAACCTATGAGCCTTTAGAGTTTAAGGGTAGCCTAAGGGGTGCCTAAGGTAGCTCTAATAATTGCTTTTGAGTAGCAAGTAGATATTTTTTGTTGTCCGGCAAGGAAGACAAATGAGCCTTATTAGTAAATAAGGTGACTTTTGTCTGACGTAGTCCGGTGACAAAAAGGTTCGCTTGTCTGCCAAAATGAATTGTTAGAGGTCCCCTTTACTTCATGTGTACTACTATTTCAACACGGCGGTTACGAGCTTTTCCTGCCGCAGTTTTATTCGAGTCAATAGGACGAGCCGAACCGCAGGCAACGCCTCTTACCATACTAGCTTTAATTCCTTTTTTGTTTAGATATCTAAGCACAGCCAACGCCCTCTCAGAAGATAGTTGCCAGTTATCTTTCCACTTTGATTTTTTGATTGGGTCTGAATCCGTGTTACCAACAATATCAATCATTCTTCCTTGATATTTCTTCTTCAAGACACTTGCTATGTGGTCAAGGTCTGAATTCTTCACACCCTTGAGTGATGCCTTGCCAGGACGAAAGAGGATTGCATTTGGAAGAGTAACAGTTATAGTTCCCTTTTGAGCATCATAATCTACATCATAATTCTCACCAAACCCTGATGCTTTTGCCGCAGATTTCTGCTCTGCAATCTGCTTTTGAAGCTCAGCAACTGTCATCTCATATTTCTGAAGGCGAGATGCCATTTGACTCTTCTCAAGATTGTTCGCATCAAGGGAACCTACACAGTTTTGATATCTTCCTTGAAGATTCTGATGCTCAACATCAAGCGCCATATATTTCTTGTGCCAATCAGTGCAACCACTTATGGACATAAATGATACCATAGTCAATACTATCGTTAGTACTTTGGGCGTCTTAAACATAACAAATCTCCATTTCGTTAATTACTTAGAACTAATCAGCATCATAGCTGCTAGCTTATTAAAAAAAGCATCGTGGTAAATAATAACCAAAATCGTTGCTATTGACAAGAACGGACCGTAAGGAATTTCACGAGTTTTTTTGAAAAACATCTGACTAATAGCCCAAGCAAGCCCAAAGAATGGAGCAATAAAGAAAGCTAATGTTACCGATGTAGCACCAATAACCGCTCCAACCGCTGCCATAAGGTGAACATCTCCCATTCCCATTGCCTCTTTACCAAAACCAAGAGTCCCAAAAATCCTTGTCGCCCAGACAACAGCGGCTCCAATCAAATACCCCCACAAACTTCCTGCAAAGCTTGAAACCCACGGAATTGACGCAATATCCGCGCAGCTAGAGCGTATAGAAGTCTTTTCTACAAGGAAGTAGACGCCTATAGAAAAAATGACAATCGGCAAAACAAACACAAGCTCTTTTAGGGCTTCAAGTCTGTGATTAAACAATCCGTCATCGAACGAGCCTTTAACCTCTTCAAGCTCGATATCCTCACTCCCTTGATAACTACGCTTAATAATCCCTTTACGCAAAAGCAACAAAGATACCGCGAGACCTAGAAAAGCGCCAAACGTTAGAGACGCGGTAGGCAATGTTGCCGTTGGGAAGAGATCAAAGCTCGCAATCTGCTCAAACGGAAGAAAGAAACCACTTACCGATGAAAGCACAACTCCACATATACTCAAGAATATGCAGATAGATAGCGGGATAATCCACAACTCAATATCAATTGCAGATGCGCTTAAAAGACAAGATATGAGAATAATCTCACAGAGATAGAAAATCCAGCCACCAGAGAGAAAGTTTCTCGCCCCATCTTGGTTCTCAAAGCCTAGGCTACGCACATCAAATTTGAAGTACGCTAAAAATAGAAACAAAAATAGCACACCAGTGACAAGCTCTATAATAAAATATCTAACAGAAATCTTCGTTTTGCAATTCTTACATTTGCCCCTCAAAAACAACCAACTCACCAAGGGAATATTCAGATAAAAAGGAATTGCATAACCGCAACCCGGACAAGAGGACGCTGGATGCGAGAGCGACATTGACCGCGGCAGTCTGTATATGACAACAT
>WGDE01000040.1 GCA_015493385.1 Phycisphaerae bacterium | reverse complement strand
TATTTGTTGACTTTCATATTGGTTGACTTTGCAACCTAGCGATATTATTTTAAATGTTTTCATAGTTTGCATAGGATATATATAACAGGTTATATTTCAAGCCCATAATTTTGTAAATATTTTGGAGAAATGCAATATGGCTTCAAAGGCTAAGAGTGTCTGGGCAATAGACATTGGAAATTGCTCACTAAAGGCGCTTAACCTTAGTTCTGGTAACGATGGTATTGAAGTGCTTGACTTCGAGGTGATTGAGCACTCTAAGATTCTAAGCTCGCCAGACATTAATGAACAACAGCGAGAGGAAGAACTGGCTTCGAGTCTTGCAAAGTTCTCAGAAAAACATGATCTCAAAGGTCAATATGTGGTGATTTCAGTTGCGGGTCAGACTAGCTTTGCCCGCTTTATCAAGTTACCTCCAGTTGAACCTAAGAAGATTCCTCAGGTTATCCAGTTTGAGGCAGCTCAGCAGATTCCATTCGATATTAACGAAGTTGAGTGGGATTATCAGATAATGGATGAGCCTGATAGTCCGGAAGTGTCTGTTGGTATCTTTGCTATTAAGAATGAGATTGTCAGCGATATCCTAGATAGCTATTCTGCTCAGAATATTCGAGTCTCAAGTGTCCAGATGGCACCTATTGCACTCTACAACTATGCTCATTATGACAATGCGGCATTTAGCAAGCAGCCTAAAAAAGCTATGGTTGTTGTTGATATGGGTACGGACAATACTAATATTGTCATCTGTTCTGAAAATAGTGTGTGGCAAAGATCTATACCTATCGGAGGCAATGAGTTTACGGAGTCGATTGCAGATGCATTTAAGTTAGATTTTATCAAGGCTGAAAAACTCAAGCGCACCGCCCCTGTTAGCAAATATTCTAAGCAGATTTTCCAAGCTATGAAGCCTGTCTATACCAATTTTGCAGAAGAGATTCAGCGGTCAATTGGTTATTTTAGTAGTACAAACAATGTAGAGCTTTCAAATGTTGTTGCGCTAGGTGGCGGCATGAAGCTTCAGGGGCTGACTAAATACCTGCAGCAAAGTTTAGGTATTCCAGTGGCTAGACCTGATTCGTACCAGAGATTATCAATAGGTCAAGGTACTTCTAGTGCTAAATTCCATGAAAATCTTGCTGAGTATGGTGTTGCATATGGCCTTGGAGTACAAGCTCTTGGAGAGGCAAAAATTAAGAGTGATCTTCTACCAAAGAGAATCGCTAGGGCTATGGCATGGCAACAAAAATCAAGTGTTTTGATGATTGCAGCGTCGATACTTCTTGTTGCTGGTGTTTTGTGCCTTATGAGGGCTTTTATAGATAAGGGAGCTTATGCATCAAATGAAGATGCGCGAAGATCTGTAAAATCAGCGTTAGGCAGGGCGAAAGCCGCCTCTTCTGCTCTGTATGAACAGGAGAATCGCGATCAACCCCTGACCAATGCCATCAATAAGCAATTTTCACTGTTTAAGTATCGTAGCGTGATACCTAACTTTCTCGATGGTTTAATTTCTTGCCTGCCAAACGCAACGAATACACCCGATCAGGCTAAATTATTTGAGGCATTTAACTCAGGTGATATTGATGCAATAAAGGCTATTCCTCGTGATGAACGGAAGATGCTGTTTATAACAAGCTGCCGTGTTGATTACACTGACAGTGTTGCGTCCTCTAATTTCGCAATAAGTCAAAGTAGTGGCCGCAAACGCAATGGTGGTGGTCGAAATGTTGAAGAGCAAGGTATGCTAGGAATGGGCATGTACAACTCAATGGGGAGGGAGCAAGGAAATCGATCTGAAAAAAAAGATGGTGCTGGTTTCCTTGTTGTTATTGAAGGGTATTCTCCATATGCCAAGATTGGAGAATTGCTCGATCCTGCTGGTGTTGGCAATGATCAGACTAAATGGGGCTTCATTACCCGCTTAATCCATTTTAACAGGCTCTTTAAAAAGGGAAAATTTGAACTCTTTGATAAAGACTCGATTTCTAGCTTTGTTTTTGAACAGGGAGAGGTCGATCTCAAGTCTGCCGATATGCCAGACGGTATAGGGGAGAAGGTTAGGGTTGTTCGTGTTCATAGCAAAGACTCATCGAAGAAAACAAGATCTCGTTCGCGAAATAACAACAGCGATCGCATATTAGAGGAAGATGTTTTGATTGACCCAATGACAGGAGAGGAAATTAGTAAAGTTGCGGTTATTGATGAAACCGGCCTAAAGCAATTTGATAAGTCTGGAGAGGAAGAGTATAAAATCAGAGATCATTGGTTTAGAATAAAGGCTAAGTTTGTCTGGAAAGATGCTCCTGTGATAAAAGATGGTAGGGAATATTAAGACGTTGGTTATTAACGAATTAGCTTTTAAGAGGTGCAAGTAGATATATGAATTTCATTAAAAAAAATATGGCATTAATAATACCTTCTATGTTGATATTTGTTGCTGTTATTTTGATTGTTCTTTCGATTATGGTTAATTCTACCGTCAAAAAGGGCATGGATAGCAGTGCTGATTTGGCAAGAAAGGTGAATTCTCAAATCAGGAGAACTCCATCTAAGCGTCAGGCTAAGATAGAGCAGGAGTATCAAGATAAACACGAAGCAGACAAGAAAAAGATAGAGACATTGGTCAAAACGAGCTCTCTGAGGCAACTAATTTCTTACGATGTGTTTCCTGAACCACGCGATTCTTCAAGGCAGATTTTTGAAGATTTTAGAGATAAATATCAAAGAGCAATAGAAGGGTTGCTGAAAAAAATGGATGCTGGCGATGCTCCAAGCCAGAAAGAATTGGATATTGCTAGCTCTGTAACAAATGGTCGCGCAAGATCAAGGCGATCAGATTCGAGTGGGATTGACCCTATAGAGGATGCTATCTGCAAGAAAAGAGCCAGTCAAATTAAAGTCTATGCTGCCCCAAGTACATTTGCGTGGTATCATGTTTGGGAAAAATATAGATTCGCCGGTCAGGATGATGCGGTAAAAAAATGTTGGGATTCCCAGATTGCATTTTGGGTTTATGAGGATATTGTTGATACGATTGTTGCAATGAATTCGGGTTCTAAATCTATTTCAGGTTCACCTATCAAGAGGTTGGTTGGTGTATCTTTTACGAATTCAATTACCAGATCTGGTCAATCTAGCGGAAATATGTCTGATTTAGACATTCCAACCTATATCACTTCAGATTCGTCTCCAATACCTGGAACAAAAGCGTGGACCAATAGAAAGTGTAATGAATTTATCGATGTAATACACTTTAATGTTTCATTCATAGTCTCTGCGGATAAAGTTTCCCTACTTATGAGAGAGCTGTGCAGTGAAAAAACTAATGTTTTTAGTGGTTGGAACGGAAAAGAAGCTCCGAAAACTTATAAACACAATCAGATAACAATTTTAAGTAGTGATATTGCACCTGTAATACGTGGTAGTATTAACAATCAACATTACAGGTATGGCAACTCAGCGGTTGTCCAATGGACGGCGGTATGTGAGTATATCTTTGTGCGTGATGCATATGATGTAATCAAACCAAAGTTGATAAAAAAGCCTCTTGGACAAGAGAATTAATTGATTCTAAACTGATTATTCAGGGATTTGTATATGAGTAGAGTTAAAGAGAATATTGTAGAGCGTTATGCTCATTTTGCCATCTTAGGAGTGTCTGCACTTATATCTCTCGCATTAGTTGCGATGCTAGTTATTAAGAGCCCTAATAGTAAGAAGATTGATGGTAGTAGTTTTGGTCCGGGTCAGATTGACAAGAAGATTCTCTCAAAAGCAAAAATGCTTGACACTAAGCTCCGTCAGGACCCAGAACCTAAAGGAAGATACATTGGTAAATATAGCCAGTTTGAAAAGATATTTGCAATGAGCTTAGAAGGCTACGAAGGACTTAATTTTCCAATACCAAGTTCTTATAGTTCTACGGTGCTTGCGCAGAGATATTATGATATACCGTCGATTCCTGAACTTAGCGATGTTGAGGTTCGTTACGTTCGTGAGGTTGCATTTGTACCGCAGGTTAAAGTTGACACGAATAGACCTTACGGACAGGTTGATACTGCTGCTGAAGACATTGACCTCGTCACTGTTGAGGCAAAGCTTAATTTTGCTCAGCTAGCAGAGAATTTTAGAAAGTCATTTAATTCGGCTGAGATTAAGCGTGAATGGAGGGACCCTGAGCTTGCAAAAGTTATCTTTGCGAAGGTGGAATTACAAAGGCAGTACCTTATTGATGATTCTAAGTGGAGTGAGTGGGAAGATGTTGGTCGTAGCCGTATAGATCAGTATGCAGGTTATATGGATTTCTCTGATGACGTTAATAAACTTAAAAAGGGAGTGGATGTTCTAAGGATCCAATTCCAAAGCAATGATTTGTGGCAGGATTTACTACAGCCTCAAGCGTACGATATAGCGCAGTCAGATTTAAAATGGTATCCACCATCTTTATATTCAAAATACCTTAAGCAGAAGAAGGAGGCCGACCGTAGTCGCTTGAAATCTGATAAGGGAAGACGTGGTGAAACAACTAGAGATTCTAGAGTTACTAGGGGAACTCGTCGTCCACCAGTATCTAATAATTCGAATGCGCCGAAGATTGTAGGGAAAAGGAATAATCGAAATCCTCGCAATCGTCGTTCTCGTAACTCTAAGCCTCGTACACCTAAGCCTAAAGAGAATATTGGGTTAGATCAGCAGTATGAAAGTATTCTTATTGCAAAGGACCTAAATATCGAAGATTTGCCTGATAGTATTTCTATCTGGGCGCATGACGATTCTCCAAAAGCTGACACTACCTACCGCTACAGGTTGCGTATAGGGGTGTTTAATCCAATTGTTGGACGCAATTGGTGCAACAAGGAATACGGTGCTTACAATGATAAGGTTGTGCTTTGGAGTGAATATACAGAACCGACAAGTGAAGTTGCTATAGAAGGTAAAGAATATATCTTGCCTATCTCGCAAACAGTCAAAGGAGTTAAGGTTACTGTGGCCAAATATAATCTTGGGTTATGGCGGGGGCACGAATTCATTGTCTCTCCTGGCGATAAAATTGGAGATATTGTTGAAGTTGCAAAGGTTGCAAGAAAACAAGACCGCAATGGTCGTAGCAATAGTGCTCGTCAAGAACCGTCAAAGAAAGCGATGGAGGAAGTAGATTTTACGACAGGAGCAACATTTGTCAGAGTCCAAGATTCTACTGTTACTCTTAGTAAAGGTGGTGTAGATAAAGAAGTGAAGGTTAAGGAATTTATCTATACCTACGACGGTGAGAATAACTTGAGTGCTTACATCGGAAAGCGGTATTGGACCCCTGTTATGCTTGATGTATCTAAAAAAATTAAGGCTGATAAAAATAAAGAGATTGAAATTGTAGCTCGCGAAGGTGGTTCTCGTTCGCGAGGCTCTCGTGGTGGCAATCTAAATCAAACACCACCACTAGGGATGTAATTGATAGAACATGGCTACTTGTTGAAGTAACCATGTTTATATATTATTGCAGATACGGTTGTTAAATAGATTGTTTTTTTGAGCTTTTTCATAAATAACTGTCTAAAAATATTGACATGTCGAATAGTTGTCTGTATATTCTACCCCTCATCGGGCGTTTAGCTCAGTCGGCTAGAGCACCTGCCTTACAAGCAGGGGGTCACTGGTTCGAGTCCAGTATCGCCCACTTAAGGGACTTGCATTTTGCAAGTTCCTTTTTTTTATCTCTTCTGTAATATTGTCAATCTCTGCCGCATGTTTGTTGCACATGCTATTTTTTGTTTTGTCTACCATTGTATTCTCAATATATAAATAGCTTGTCGAAAAAGACTTTAAGATTTACTGAAAATATAGTAAGCTCTCTGTTTAGATTAGATATGTGGTGAGTAAAAAAATTACAACTGTATTTTTAAATTGAGATCTTATATATGGCACTACAAAAGAGATGGCTATTGCTTGCTATTGTTGCTATTACCGTTACTGCTATCTTAACCCACATCCCTCCAGAGAGATTAAATGTTCCTAGAGTCTTGCAAATTCACAACCTAGATAAAGTTGTGCATTTTAGTATGTATTGTGCGATTGGTTTTTTTGTTGCAATGTCCATAAGACCACAGAAAATTTATGGTTGGCTGGTAGTGTTTTTCTTAATAGCTATTCTTGCAGCAATTGATGAATCAACTCAAGTATTTGTACGACGGACTGTAAGTTTAGCTGATTATTGTGCAGACATGATTGGAATCACAGCTGGAATAATAATTGCAAAACTCTTTTTCTTATCAAGACAAATCTAAAAACGGAGAATGTTAATGGATTGTAAAAAAGCACTTCTTTTGCTAGCGGTATTTATAAGTTTATTTAGCGTTTCTTTTTCTTATGGAGCGGATGATAAAACTGATAATATTAAAAAGTATCTGATTTGGAAACAGCTTCCAGATTTTCCCGATAGGCTTGGTGTTGCTGGAGCTTTTGTAGGGGTTAGTAATGATGCCTTGATAATTGCAGGAGGTACGAACTTTCCCGATCTTGCAGCCCCAAAGGCTAAGAAATATTATGATAAGATTTGGGTCCTTACAAAATCAACGACGCAAGATGGCCAAGGTGTAGCATATAAATGGCTTGATGGAGGTAGGCTAGATTCTCCAATCGCTTATGGTGGGGCAACATCCACGGATAAAGGTGTTGTCTGTGTTGGTGGTTGCAGTGCATCTGAAGTGTTTAATAGTGTCTTTGTATTAGAGTGGGACCCAGATAAGAAAGTTGTCACAAAGAGACCTTTACCATCTCTACCTAAACCATGTGCGTATACATCGGTTGCAAGTATTGGAGATACGATTTATGTCGCAGGTGGGCAAAGTAGCATTAATCCAGAAAATGCAATGAATAATTTTTGGTCGCTTGATTTATCTGTAAACCAAAGCGTTTGGAAGGAGTTGCCATCTTGGCCAGGTCCACCTCGCACACTCAATATAACGGTTGCGCAGCATAACGGCGAAGAAGATTGTATTTATGTTATAAGTGGTAAGAGTGTCGAGAATAATTCGGGTGCCAATGAAACAAAATTCTTAAAAGATGTATACGAATTTAACCCTTATAAGTATGTAAATGGAGGGGTTGCTTGGCGCAAACGGAAAGATGTCCCTGTATGTGTTGTGGCTGGTGAGGGAATTGGAGTTGGTCAGAGCCATATATTTATTCTTGGAGGTATAGACGGAGTATCTTCTCCCGATCAAGAAAAAGACTCAAGTGCTCATGTGTGGGCATACCATACAATCACAGATACATGGGTAGAAGCGGGGAAGCTAGGCTCTAACCAAATTACAACTATACCTGTCAAATGGGGCAATTCTATAATTCTTGCCAGTGGAGAAATTCATCCTCTCGTACGTACACCTAAAATATGGAAGATTGACCCTGTGAAAATTAAGGGGAGTTTTGGTATTGTAAATATTATAACACTTACTCTCTACTTATTGTCGATGGTTGGAGTCGGTTTGTTTTTTGCGTCTAGAAACAAGGACACTGATGACTACTTTAGAGGCGGTCAGAGAATTAACTGGATTGTTGCCTCGCTGAGTATTTTTGCAACAATGCTTAGCTCTATAACTTTCCTAGCTGTTCCAGCAATTGCGTATGCGAGCAATTGGACATATTTAGTTATGAATGTCGGAATAATTGTTATTGCGCCATTTATTATAAAAATGGTTTTGCCATTCTTTAGGAAAATTGATGCGGTTAGTGCTTATGAATATTTGGAAAAGAGATTTCATGTTTCAGTTCGTTTATTCGCAAGTTTGGCCTTTACAGTATTCCAGATAGGGCGTATGGCAATTGTATTATATTTGCCAGCATTAGCTCTTTCAGCGGTTACTCCACTTAGTGATGTGCAATGTGTTCTTGTCATGGGTGTGATAAGTACCATCTACTGTACAATGGGCGGCATAGAGGCAGTTTTATGGACTGATGCAATTCAAACAGTAATCTTGCTTGGAGCGGCTTTGCTTAGTTTTGTCTTGATAGTAATGAACATTGATGGGGGTATGGGGCAATTTATTTCACTTGCTGCTTCTGATAATAAGTTTTATATGATTGATTGGGACTGGGGTGCAATGAGCTACACCACAGGTGTGTTTTGGGTGTTGTTACTCGGTGGTATTGGTCAAACGCTTATTCCGTACACTTCAGATCAAGCTGTAATTCAACGGTATATGGTAACCTCTACAGAAAAGAAAGCAGCTAAGGCAATATGGGGCAATGCTGCGATTGGGACAGTTTCGTCATTCTTATTCTTTGGTCTTGGAACAGCACTATATATTTTCTATAAGATGAACCCAGCTCAGCTAGACCCTACATTCAAAACGGATGCAATTTTTCCACTATTTATTGCCCGTCAACTTCCTATAGGTGTAGCAGGTATTGTTGTTGCAGGTATTTTTGCAGCGGCCCAATCAACACTTTCAACAAGTTTAAATAGTGTTTCAAGTACAATTACATCAGACTTTATACGAAGATTCAATCTTGTGAAAACTGAGCAGGGATATTTAAATGTTGCTAAAATATTGACGCTCTTACTGGGGTGCCTTGGAACAGGTATTGCGGTTTTACTTGTTAAATCAGACATAAGGTCTGCTTGGGATGTCTTTATGGCGGTGTTAGGGCTATTTGGAAGTTCTATGTGCGGATTGTTCTTGCTCGGAATATTTACAACACGTGTTACAAGCCTTGGCGCATTGCTAGGAGCAATTGTGGGGGTTGTTGCGTTGTATTTTGTGCAGAAGACTGACGTAAGCTTCTTGCTATACAGTGCTATTGGAGTTACTCTATGTTGTACCTTCGGCTATGTATTTAGTTTCTTATTACCAAAAGGTAATAAGAAACTAAATGGTTTAACTATCCATTCTCTTACTAGAGATAATGAATAGCTAAAGCTCTCTCCTCATATACCATAAAGGATACAGATGTAAGATTTTACTTGTAAGTTATAAAAAAAAGCCTTGGTTCCGTCCGGAAACAAGGCTTTTCTTATGAGCGCGTTGGGGCTCGAACCCAAGACCTACGGCTTAAAAGGCCGTTGCTCTACCAACTGAGCTACGCGCTCAAGGTGACGACTTAATCGACACGAGCAGACAATATAGAGTTTTTTTGAGTAATATCAAGCAATAAATTAGAAAAAAGCAATCAAGATGCATAGATTCTTTTATGTGGGAGTTTTTTTTTGATTATCTTGGGGAAAATGCCATAATAGTCTTGTTTATTGCATAAGATCATAATCTACTTATAATGAGTTTTGACTTATCTAAATAATTATTGAGGTACTTTCATGATAGCACAGATAGATATGCCGAGTTGGCTTGAATATGAGTTAGTCTCTGGTAATCAACTATGGCGATTTATGATTGTCTTGGCAATCATTCTAACGTCTATGGCGATAGGTAGAGTTGTTCAGTTTTTTCTAAACAATATCGCTAAATCGATTAAACAGGATCAAGTTGTATCGATTCTTTCTATCCTGTTATCCTCTATGAGCAAGCCAGTATATCTATTTACATTTTCTCTAGGGTTCTATATAAGTAAGTCAACACTTGTATTTTCAAATGCAAAGGGTGACAGGGTAACCGAAGGAATAGATTATTATGTTTCTCTGGGGTGGGACAAGATTGTACAGGTATTGTTTGTATTTTCAATTGGATATGCATTGTTTCACCTAGTTGATATTGCTGAATACTATCTAACCAAGGCCGCCAAGAAGACCGACACAACCTTGGACGATATGCTGGTTCCAATAATTCGTAAATCCATGAGAGTTACGATTGGGATAATTTGCATTCTATTTATTGCTGAAAATATTTTTGGTGCTAAGGAAATGAAAACCTTCATACTTGGTGCTGGCATTGGAGGTATGGCGATTGCTTTTGCCGCAAAAGACACAATCGCGAACCTCCTAGGCTCTATTATGATATTCATGGACCGCCCATTTCATGTAAATGATCTTGTTAAGATTGACTCTCATGTTGGTTCTATTGTAGAGGTTGGCTTTAGAAGTACAAGAATATTGACACTTGATGGCCATATTATTACTATTCCAAACTCCATTGTAGCAAATACAGATGTTGAAAATATTGCAGCGCGAAGATTAATAAAACGCGTATCCAACATTACGATAACCTACGATGCGGGTCCTGCAAAAGCGCAAAGGGCTGTTGAGATTATAAAAGAGATTCTCTCTGACATTCCAGAAGTAAATACTTCAAAAGATCATGTCTTTAGGGTTTACTTCGATGAGTTTAATGACTGGTCACTAAACATATATATGGTTTACTGGGTTGCGCCTAGTGATTATTGGGTATTTAAAGAAGTTAATCAACGTGTTAATCTCGAGATGATGAGACGTT
Source organism: Phycisphaerae bacterium (assembly GCA_015493385.1). Lineage (GTDB taxonomy): Bacteria > Planctomycetota > Phycisphaerae > Sedimentisphaerales > Sedimentisphaeraceae > S145-28. The sequence goes on along the minus strand of WGDE01000040.1, from coordinate 1,729 downwards.
TCGAGGCAGAGGAAATCGAATTTGCATTCCCATCTCAGACTCTATATCTCAAAAATGACGATGCAAGTTAAACTCTTATAGTTTGCTCTGCTCGAATAAAGATACCCACCTGCGCAGAGTAATCTGGGAAAGATCAGCTCTGTTAACTGACCAAAGAATTGCTTTTCTAGAAAAATAAGATTTTCTTGATCAAAAATAAAAGAGCTTTTAAAATGCAGGTTTGCGGATGTGGCGGAATTGGCAGACGCGCTAGCTTCAGGTGCTAGTGAGCATTACGCTCGTGGAGGTTCAAGTCCTCTCATCCGTATTTGATTTTATCACGATAAGATTCAGGCAGTTGCTTGCACACTAATGGTAGATGGCTGTAACTTTGTTGATCAAAACAAAACAATCTCTTTAATCTGCTACTCAGAGAATCTGGGTTTGGAGTTGTTTTCCTTTTGTATTTCTTGAATTTCATTGAATCAAGATTTGCTAGATGCGTGGACGTGCTAGCTTGATAATCCACTTCTATTTTGTTGTCGAGTTCACAGCTTGTGCTTGCCCTAGTATCATCAAATAGAGGGAATAATAATCTCTGGTCAGAATTTTCGATTGCTTTTAGATTTGTCTTTGAAATGAGTTGTCTCATGGCCGAAGCACTCCTTAAAACTCTTCTCTAGTTTAAAAGAGGGCGTCGGAGGGAGCTCAAAAGGTAAGAGGTTAATTTTTCTTACTTATCAACTCGGTTCCACCCTAAAACGATGCGTTTAATTTAATTGTAGACGGTAATATTGTCAATATTTTTTTTGCTCAGAGAGAAGAGTTCTCCTCTCTGAGTTTTAATGCAATTGAGCAGTTTTATCTTAGTTTAAGCTTTTTGTATTTACTGCGTCTATGAGATATTCTATCAGGATTTTCTGCCTTTATCTTTTCTTCGTATGTTGCAAAGTTTCCATTAAACCATCGAGTCTCTCCGTTGCCATCAAAGATAAGTAGGTGAGTGCATATTCTATCTAAGAAGAAACGATCGTGGCTTATAACCATTGCGCAACCTTGAAAATCAATTATCGCTTGTTCGAGTACACGCATTGTATTAACGTCAAGATCATTTGTTGGCTCATCTAAGAGGATTAGATTTCCGCCGGTGCGCAACATTTTGGCTAGATGGATTCTGTTTCTCTCTCCACCAGAGCATTCACAGGTCTTTTTTTGTTGGCTAGAACCACGGAAGTTAAATTTAGCGACGTATGCCCTTGACGCAACTGTTACACCACCAACCTCAATCGTATCTGTTCCGCCTGTAATCTCTTCGAATATTGTCTTGTTGTCATCCAACTCGTCTCTGTGTTGATCGACATATCCAATCGAGACAGTTTCTCCAAGGTGAATCTTGCCAGCATCTGGTTTTTCCTGAGCGGTTATCATTTTGAAGAGAGTTGTTTTTCCTATACCATTTGGCCCAATAACGCCAACAATAGCATTTCTAGGTAATTCAAAGGAACAGTCTTCCAATAATTTGACATCACCAAACCCCTTGCTAACATTCTCAAATTTCAGTACCTGCTCACCCAATCTCTGCCCTGAAGGGATTCGTATTGCGATCTCTGAGTTTCGTTCGGTAGACGCTTGTTTTTTTAAATCTTCGTAAGCATTTATACGGGCTTGATTTTTTTGATTCCTTGCCCTTACAGATGTGTTTATCCAGTTTAGCTCACGTTCGAGTATTTTCTTACGCTGAGATTCTCTC
>WGDE01000039.1 GCA_015493385.1 Phycisphaerae bacterium | reverse complement strand
CTTTAACATAAGAACTTAAGTAATTTTTCAGGGACGACTAACTATGGTGGAGAATAAAAAAAAAGATTATTTTACTCAAGACAATCTAGATAAAATAGCACAGAATCTACACTAAAAGGATTAGGCTCATTATTGGGGTTTTTCAAGCGATATGTCGCATTCATTGATTATGACAGAGGGAGTTATCGCAATTCAAAAATAAAAAAAAGGGTACCTCCATATTGGAGATACCCTCTAAAAATCTTTTTTAATCGTTAAATATAGGACTTAGCTATTTCTCTTCCTACGAATAAGTAAAGCGCCAAGACCCAAAACAGTGAGTGTTGCTGGCTCTGGAACTACTGTAACTTGAGCGTTTGTAAGATCGCCATTTGTATAGTCACCAACAACCCAGCTTTGAGCTTGGAATTCAAGTGTTGCTCCATTTAATGCGCCACCGTTAGAATCCGCTGCCGCACTACCAGCTGACATCATTAGGCTGAAATTTTGATAATCTGTGAAATTCGCAACCGTAGCTGTGTATGTACCAGCAAAATAATCTTCCCAAGGACCAGCACTAAACAATTCTACAGTAACATTAGATGCCGTGTAGTTGTTAGCATCTGGAGTGCCAGAGATCTGCCAAGCAAGAACATCAGGCTCACCAGTTGTAACTGGATCAACGTAACCCTTTAGCTGAAAGGTCATTGAGTCTACATAATTCCAAGTTGCTTTTGAAAAATCAAGATTTGCAAGTGAAAATGTTGCCGCTGACGATGATGCTACCAGTGCGCACACTAGTACTAGTGCGAAGAAAATTCTCTTCATGTCTACTTCCTTCCGAATGATGGATGATAAAAAAACAGTTACGTATCAGCTACGAAACTATCCCGATTAGTTGCGGTAATTCTAAAAGCGTATGGACTCTAAAGCAAGCAAAAAAAGAGGGTTTTTGCTGTTTTTTTGGTATATTAAAGTGAAAAATAAACAGACCGCAGAACCGCCTACACCCTTCGGGGTAGGCGGTTCTGCGGCAACTTGTATCTGGCAATATTTCTGTGTCATTTTACTACACTATAGTTGAACTTAATAGTAGCCTTCCAAAGATCGCTCTGATTCTTGTCGGCCCTCAATTTTAAACTCTCACAAGTCAAATCGGGCCATATATCTAGGATTTCCGAGAGGAACGATGACAAAGACACAATGTCTACATTGTTTATGATCATCATTGCCGCTTGAGTTTTACGGCCTTTATTTTTTTTTGTCTTTTGTGTACTAATATTGTAATCGCTTGGGGCGATACCATATTTGGTTGCAACTTTATTTACCTCTGTACTATATATAAATACATTTCCCTTTGATTTATTGCTAGCGTAGTTAATCCTTGCTGGATCTAACGTGTATATCTTAGTAGCAAGCTCATTAACTGTCGCATACTTCTTGAGCGCCTTAGCCTTGGACTTCGATGCTGCAGGCAACAAGAATGCTCCAACAATGAAGAGCCAGACAATCGAGACTCCTATGGCCAGCAATATGTATAAATTCCACTTTTTCTTTAAATCTTGTAGATCGAAATCTCTCACAGTTCTCTCACCTTTTTAATGCAATGGCTCTAACGTTATCATAAAAGAGTCCTCGTTGCCAACTTGTTTGAGCGTCTCCTGCGAGACCTTCAATTTCTTATGTCTGCGCAACTGAGCAAGCAACTTCTGAGTATTGCTCCTGCTTGATGTACTCCCATCAACTCTTATATGAGAATTTGAGATACTTATAGTTTTAATCTTAAGACCTATTCCGCTAGGAGTTTTATTAATGGCTTCAAGGATTTGCCGTAATCGTGAAGGTACAGTAGAATCGTCACCTACGCTATCTCCACTCTTGATTCGCTTTAACTTATTAAGCTCACTTTTCAAATCTTTAGTAGGTGCCGATGTCATTCTCCTGCCCTTCATAGCGGCGGAGTACTCTTTCTTGATTTGAGCTTTAATTACATTGGTATCATTTGAGCTAGTCCTATAGGAGCTGCTCCAATTAAAAGCCAAGGAAAAGAAAAGAATCGCAATCGCTATGCCGATGAGCCTAAGTGAGAATTCGACAACTTTCTTACGGCCTTGATATGGCATAAATTTTTTACGGAAATCAATCCTAGGGCATTTGACAAAATTGATCATAGCTGCACCGCATGCCACGGCATTGGCGGCGAGGTCCTCTTGATCGCTGAGAATGCTACTGCCATCACTGAGAAATTCGCTAATATTTTTGACATCAAGGGAAGTGGCTTTTTGCAGGTCCTCTAAGCCATTGCATTCATTTATAAAGAGCGTTTCTGGGGCATAATCAATGCCAGGCGAAGCTAGGGTCAAAGATAACTCTCTTGAGATGAGCTTTAGTTTATCTATAGATTCATTGTATAGGAGGGCTCGAACAAACGGTTGGTTAACCTTCTTAGTGTCAACACATATATAGCATACCTTTTGAGAAAAAACGCAGAACGCCCAAGAAGTAGAACTATGTGCTACTATATCGTTATAAAGACACCTCCCTATGCAGATAGCGTCAGGTTCAATAGTAACCGGATCTAGACCGTGCTTTGTTAGATCAAGAATAATCTCTTCAATCAAATCCTTACGGGTAGCAAATACATTAACACGTGAACCTGTACTTTGTTTTCCTATTAGAGAGAAGGCTACCGCATAATCACTAATATCAACACCCATCACCTCTTCAACATCCGATTCGATTGTAGCGGAAACTTGCCTAGCATCATCAAAATCAGAATATAGATTGTGCTGCGTAAACATTGTAGCGTCAAGCGCAACATTGCATTCACGAATCTCTAACCCTCTCTCACGCAGTTGCGCAGAGATTTCATAACCAATAGTCGTACTTTCTGTATCCGCAGCATCTTCAAGAGACACCCCAAAAGACTCCCTCACCTTGTAGCTATGCGCAGACGATTGTAATACAACAACACATGCCGCATCTTTGGATATATAGATTCCAACGTGAATATTATTTTCCAAACGATTCTCCCTAGAATAGGTTTATCTGTCTCATTCTAACTAAATAGGCCACGAAATCAATCACCTAATCCTAACACTCAACTGCCAGCACTACAATCTTTTATTTCATAACAGTGGCAATACGCTGCTTGAGAGAACCGACCTTAATAACTGATGTATTCGACTCAATAACAGCACTGCCAACCGTAGATTTAATATTTATATTAAAGAAAATACTTTTGGTTAATAAAAACTTAGACGTCTTATTGATAGAATCAGAATATTCAAATAGTCTACTTTTTAGCTCGGCTATACTCTTAAATGGCTTCGTTTTACGCTCAACGATAATTGCATCTGCAACTTGATCGGCATCACCTCCAAAAGAAAATATCGCCTCAAGTACATTTCTTGGTGCAGTGTTAACGTTAACTTTACTAGAGCCATCAATCGCAAGATATTTTAGAGGACTCTCTGGCTTCTTTTCAGAATACACAATATCCTTAGAAAGGTTACCAATATCTATATATGACGCTATAAGATATGCGAAATCGCTGTATTGCTTTAGACTAGAGCGGTTATTCCGCTTTTTATTTCTGAGGTTAGTCACACTCTTCGTACCTCTAGTTTTCTTTGGATTCTTTTTTGTCTTACCAGAGTCATCAGTTTCGGTCTTTTTTGCTATATTGAAATTAAATGTCTTTATATCTGCAATTTTCTCCGCTTCGTCAAGAAACTCATCGACATCATCGCTCTCAAGCCCCATCCATTCAAAGAATGTCATAAAGCATGCTTCTTTTTCCTTTTCAAGCTTTGGATTTTTTAAAAATGCTAGAGTAACCGGTAGCTTGGCATTTTCATCTTCAATACGAATTGTAACCTCAACTCCACCAATTTCTAGGACTTCCTCTTTCACTATAAGCGGCCACTCTGGACCATACGGACCCGCAACAGAGAGGCTATTAGGATCTGTAGGTATAAATTCTTCATCCTTAATACTTAAATCATTCGCATCGGCAAGACCAAAAAGAGTTAACATCTCCATTAGGCTTTCATCAACTTCTTTTTTTTCTGATTGATTCTCTTGAAATTCTTCTAAGCGAACTTCGTCAACAGTTTTTGCCCAATCGGAGAGAAAATCAAGATACTCATCATCATTCATCGAAAATAAGTCTGAGAAATCTGGTTGTTGCGATCTATCTATATATTCTAATTTCAGAGTATTTATTTTAGATAACGCATATTTAACTGCCGAAGCATTTGCGTATCTAGCACTTTGATAG
>WGDE01000038.1 GCA_015493385.1 Phycisphaerae bacterium | reverse complement strand
TTTTAATAAAACAAGTTCTTTTAATCCGTTCCGTTTGCGTCGCTTGCGCCTTTTGCGCTTGCCCTGTTAGAGTTTCAACTCTAATAGGGTTCATCTGCGGTTCTAAACTCCGTAAAGCAGGGACAGGTACAACCGGCCTTTGGCCGAACATACCAGTCCCTGTTTTACTTAACAAACGGAGAAAGCTCGCGCAGGCGGTCTATAATTGCAGGCATCTTTTCTATCACGAAATCAACCTCTGCTTCATTGTTATATTTACTGAGACTAAAACGTATTGAGCCATGCGCTGCGGTAAATGGAATTCCCATTGCGCGAAGAACGTGGCTTGGCTCAAGCGAACCGCTCGTACATGCAGAACCACTGCTTGCACAGATTTCGAATTGATCTAGCATCAGCAATATTGCCTCGCCCTCGATAAATTCAAAACTTATATTCGTTGTGTTTGGCAGGCGATTTTCTACATCACCATTTACGATTGCATCTTTACAAGAAGATAATAGACCCTTCTCTAATCTATCGCGCAACTGTTTGACAACCGTATTTTCATGCTGCATCCATTCCTGCGCAAGCTCGCAAGCCTTACCAATCGCAACAACACCTGTGATATTTTCCGTACCAGCGCGGCGGCCAGACTCTTGATGCCCGCCGAGTATTATTGGTTTAACGTGTGTACCTTTTCTAATATATAGAACGCCAATCCCCTTTGGTGCGTGGAGTTTGTGGCCAGAGATGCTTAGCATATCAACTGGAAGTTTCTCAAGGTCGATTGGAATTTTCCCAACAGCCTGAACCGCATCTGTGTGAAATAAAACGCCTCGGCTCTTAGTGAGCTTAGCAATCTCTTCTATCGGAAAGATTGTTCCAGTTTCATTGTTTGCATACATTATTGAGACAAGAGCAGTGTCGTCATCTATCTCTCTCTCAAGCTGCTCCATGTCAAGACGGCCATTCTTGTCAACATCAATCTCAACTACATGGTATCCCTGAGAAGGCAGACTTCTACAAGTCGCAAGTACCGCTTGATGCTCTACGCGTGAGGTAATAATCTTGCGTCTTGTCGGCATGGCAGAGAGAGTTCCTAAAATTGCATTATTATCACTCTCAGTACCACAGCTTGTAAAAAGAATTTCGCTAGGGTCGCAATTTAAAAGTGTCGCAACCTGTTTTCTAGCTTTTTTAATATGCTTTCCAATTTGACCACCAAAGGTGTGCATGCTTGATGGGTTACCGTATAACTCAGAGAAGAATGGTTTAATCTCTTCAAAAACTTCGTCAGCAACTCTTGTTGTTGCGTTGTTGTCTAGGTATATTGTTTTCATAGTAGTGCCTTGTTATTTTTGTTCTGTTACAGTTATTGTTTCGCTAACAAATTCACGAAGACGAGCCTGAACAACATCTCGCATCGTAAACTCTGCCATCTTGCAACCAGAACACATACCTCTAAACGCTACGATAACCTCATCACCAACAACATCAACAAGCTCAAGATCTCCGCCATCAGCTTGGAGTGCCGGACGAATCTGATCGTTTATCGTTTCTTGGATGAGTTGTATTTTTTGGATATTAGTTAGATTACTAGGCTTCTTATCCAGAGATTGCTCATCGTTAGGGAGCTTGCCTCTAACCTCATCAATCACCCTCTTTATCTCACCTCTACAACCACCACAGGCACCGCCGGCTTTGCAGTAGTTTGTAACCTGCTCGATTGTTGTGAGATTGTTCTCTAAGACAACCGTCTCAATTTCTTTCTCGGTTACACCAAAACATTTACAGATAACCTTACCCTCAAGCTCGTGAGCAACCGTACTGCCTGTTTTGTAATTTTCTATCGCAGCCTCAAGCGCCTCCTTACCCATTACAGAACAGTGCATCTTTTGGTCTGGAAGCCCGCCTAAAAATTCCGCTATCTCTTTGTTTGTAACATTGGCAGCCTCTTCTAGAGTCATACCTTTTATTATTTCTGTTAATGCAGATGAGGAAGCAATCGCCGAAGCGCAGCCGAAAGTTTTAAACTTGGCGTCCACGATTCTTCCGTCTTTGTCGAGTTTAAACGTAAGCTTAAGCGCATCGCCGCAAGCTAGCGAGCCAACCTCACCAATTCCATCTGGATTTTCTATTTCTCCAACATTTCTAGGGTTTAAGAAATGCTCTTTTACTTTGTCTGTATAATCCCACATTTAAATTACTCCGCTCTAGTCAGAATTATCTCTAATTCTGACTCTCTTCTAATGCCAATTCAAAATCGGCAACAATATCATCAATATGCTCTGTACCAACAGAGACTCTAATATAATCAGGGCTAACACCCGCGTCTAATTGTTCTTGTTCGCTTAGTTGTTGATGCGTAGTTGATGCTGGATGAATCACAAGTGTTTTTGAATCAAGGATATTGGCAAGATGGCTTGCGAGTTTTACATTCTCAATAAAACGCTTACCAGCTTCTTTGCCACCTTTTATTCCAAAACCAACTATTGCACCTTGGCCGTTTGGTAGAAACTTTTTCGCCCTTGCATAATCACTGTGCGATTCAAGACCTGGATAATTCACCCAACTAACGGCTGGATGAGACTCAAGATATCTAGCCAACTCAAGTGCATTACTGCAATGACGCGGTACTCTTAGATGAATCGTCTCAAGCCCTTGAATCAATAAGAACGCATTGAATGGCGAAATACAAGCTCCCATATCTCTAAGCGTTTGGGTGCGCAGCTTTGCCAAAAATGCAAACTCACCAAACGTTTCAACATACTTTAAACCGTGATAGCTCTCATCAGGTGCAATCATCTCTGGGTATCTTGAGGATGTTGCAAAATCAAATTTACCAGAATCAACAACAACTCCGCCAATGCTAGTGCCGTGACCGCCAATAATCTTTGTGCAACTGTGAACTACAACATCTACGCCATACTCGATTGGGCGAAACAGCATCGGAGAAGCAACCGTATTGTCGCAGGCAACAAGAACCCCAGCTTCATGAGCGATTGTTGTTATCATTGGATAATCGACAACATCGTTCTTAGGATTTCCAATAGTCTCAATGTAAACGAGCTTAGTGTTATCTTTTATAGCATCTGCAAAATTCTGACTATTGCTTGGTTCAACAAAGCTAACATCAATGCCATACTTCTTAAGCGTCTGGCTAAAGAGCGTGTATGTTCCACCATAGAGAGAGCTAGACGAGACAATATGATCTCCCGCTTTGCACAGAGTCAAGGCAAGAGCTGTTATCGCAGCCATTCCCGAAGCAAAACAAACAGCACCAACTCCACCCTCCATAGCAGCGATTCTTTTCTCCAAGACATCCGTAGTTGGATTCATAAGCCTTGTGTAAATATTGCCGTCTTGTTTTAGAGAGAATAAATCTGCCGCATGCTCAGAGTTTTCAAAAACATAACTACTCGTTTGATATATCGGAACTGCCCTGCTGAGCGTATCTTTGTCTGGCGTATGACCTGCGTGAACCGCAAGCGTATCCAGATGATATTTTTTTTTCTTATTCATATTAGTCTCTCAGATTTACTAAATTCTTGATTTGGACTAGTTACTCTTTTTCTCACTCGCAACTGGCAAAACTTCGAGCATTCGATCTAGAGAACGCCTAGCTTTTTTAGCAACCTCTAAATCTACCACAACTTCATGCTGCATATTTTCGAGAGATTGCAATACATTCTCAAGAGTTGTTTTTTTCATATTGCGACAGACATCACTACTCGCCTCATAGAATTTTTTACCCGGTGAGCGTTTCTCTATCGCATGGATAATTCCAGATTCGGTAGCAATAATAAACTCGTCAGCATCGCTATTTTCAATGTAGTCTAGCATCTGCGCAGTACTTAGAAGCTCATCAGCAAGATGCCTTGCTGCTTCTGGGCATTCTGGGTGCGCAAGAACTTTCGCTCTTGGATGCTTTTGTTTAGCGGCAGATATTTTTTTATCTGTAACGACCTCATGTATCGGGCAATAACCCGGCCATAGCACAATATCTCTACCTGTCATTTCTTGGACATACGAACCGAGATTTCTATCCGGCACAAAGAGAATTTGCTTATCTTGCGGTATACGCGCAACCAACTCGACAGCATTGCCGCTAGTACAGCAATAATCACTTAGAGCTTTAACTCTTGCGGAACTGTTGACATAGCAAACCACAACCGCATCTGGATATTTAGCCTTAAACTCAATAAGTTCTGCATCCGTTATCATATCTGCCATCGGGCAACCAGCACTGGCCTCTGGAATTAGAACGGTTTTTTGTGGCGATAGAATTTTCGCCGTCTCTGCCATAAAATGAACGCCGCAAAAAACAATCACATCAGAATCTGTCTGGGCTGCCTGCTTGCTCAGACCAAGAGAGTCTCCTGCAAAATCTGCAATATCTTGAACCTCTCCAATACAGTAGTTATGCGCCAAGATTACTGCATTACGTTTCTTTTTTAATTCTATTATTTTTTCTTTTATCATTTTATATTCTCAAAATACAATTTTCCAAGCACCTCTGGTCAATTTTTTTTATGTTTAAAAAGCAATTCTGGGCTGGCAGTAAAGACAGTGTCGCCAGGGCTTACACTTTCTTTAACCCACACATTACCAGCAACCACCGCACCCTTGCCAACAACTATATCGCCAAGAATTGTCGCCTCGGCGTAGATTGTAACATCATCTTCGATAGTCGGATGTCGTTTGCCGCCCTTTATGATTCGGCCCCTCTCATCCTTTGGAAAACTCATCGCTCCAAGAGTTACCCCTTGATAGATTTTGACGTTATCACCAATAATAGCAGTCTCGCCAATAACTACGCCGGTACCATGGTCTATAAAGAAGTTCTTTCCAATCGTTGCACCAGGATGAATATCAATACCTGTTTCCCTATGGGCATACTCACTCATAATTCTCGGAATCATCGGAACGTTTTGCTCATAAAGCTCATGCGCAAGACGGTGAACCGTAATTGCAAATAATCCAGGATAGCTAATTACAATCTCTTCAAAAGATTGAGCGGCTGGGTCTCCATCATAGGCTGCTGCAACATCAGTCTTTAGAGTTTCGCGAATTGTAGGCAGCTTAGCGAGAAAGGTATTGGTAACCTCTCTTGCGTTAATATTGCAATTTGTACTGCTGCAACTTTCTTTCCTACATTTATGACGCAGCGCACGTTCAATTTGCTCCATCAAGTCTTCTTGAACTTGACAGAGAATGTCGCCAACTATGAAAATAATATTAGATTTTGTAATCCTCCTTGAACCTGCATAGCCTGGAAACAACAACTCAAGCAAATTGTCTGTAATCTCTAAAATCTTACTCTTTTGCGGAAGATTATTTACATCTATAAAATTGATGCCGTGGTCCTCTTTGTAAGTCTGTTCAATCTTGCGGGCCAAGGCCTTAATTTGTTCTTGATTCATCATAAACCCTTATCTAAAAAGCTCTGTAGAGATATATCTCTCTCCAGTGTCACAGAGAATCGTGACAATCGTCTTACCGTAATTCTCTTTTCTTTTAGCCAATGCTATCGCGGCAAAAATATTAGCTCCCGAGCTAATACCAACCAGAAGCCCTTCTTCTCTAGCTAACCTGCGCGATGTTTCCATTGCATCACTAGCTGCCACCTTAATAACCTCATCAACAACATCAAGTTCTAAGACTTCTGGAATAAAACCAGCGCCAATACCTTGAATCTTATGAGGCCCCGGCGCTTCGCCTGACAAGACCGCAGAACCAACAGGCTCAACCGCCACCACTTGCGCATCAGGATTGCTCTTCTTAATGATATCGCCGCAACCTGTAAGCGTTCCGCCCGTACCAACTCCTGCCACAAATAAATCCACTTGCGAATCTATTGCATCAAGAATTTCTCTTGCAGTTGTATCTCTGTGAATTTGTGGGTTAGCTGGATTAGAGAACTGGCTTGGCATAAACGCACCGCCGTGAGATTCAAGCAACTCACACGCCTTGCTAATTGCCCCTTTCATTCCAAGCTCACTTGGGGTAAGCACAATCTCAGCGCCAAACATTTTGAGAAGTTTCTGGCGTTCAACGCTCATAGACTCTGGCATGGTGAGTATTAAGCGATAGTTTCTGCATGCACACACCATCGCAAGGCCTATGCCAGTATTGCCACTAGTAGGCTCAATTATAATAGAACCTTCAGCGAGCTTGCCTCTATCTCTTGCTGCGTCAATCATCGCCAGAGCAATTCTATCCTTAATGCTACTGCCAGGATTTAGAAATTCACATTTAGCTAAGATTCGCGCACCTTCTGGTGCTAGCTTATTAATCTGCACCAAAGGGGTAGAACCTAGAACTTCTGTGATATCATTAAATATCTTTACCATTTCACACCTCTAGAGCCAAAGAGATACTGCAATTCAACTCTCTAGATAATCCCTATATATGGAAGTTTACATTTTCGCCATCGCCGTACTTATCAACAAGGTCTTGCATCGTAATTGAATCAAGTACTTCATCCATAGACTTTTGCAGCTTCACCCAAACATCGCGCATCAAACAATCGCTACATCTGCCACAATAACCAGAGTCGCCAATGCACTCAACAGGAACGAAAGGACCCTCTAGAATCCTAAATACATCGCCTAGAGTCACTTTAGATGGATGTTCAACAAGCATATAACCGCCTTTTGGACCGCGCAAGCTACGCACCATCCCCGCTGATTTCAATATCGAGATTAACTGTTCTAAATATTTATTCGAAATGTCTTCATTTTGAGCAATAGATTTAATCTGCAATGGCCCGTTGCCATAGTTTCGCGCGAGATCAAGAACTGCTCTCATACCGTATCTGCTTCTAGTAGATAATTTCATAATGCTTCTCCTAAATTCCTATGGACTTAATAGTATATAAATTCTACCTCAAGTCAACAACAAAACACCAACTATCTCAAACATTTTATAAATATTTAGAAATGCAGGTGTTAGAACAAAAGATACCAATGAGAGCCAAACAAGCCCCACACTGTGGGTTTTCCACAATTCACTTGACATTGCCGCGTTATAGGACTATTATTTATCGTAGAAAATTTCTCTTTTTAAAGGAGTAAAGGACAATGGGAAAGAATCGCAAGAGGCGTATAGCCTTTGTTTCATCTTTTTTACCGCGTAAATGCGGTATCGCAACCTTCTGCAATGATGTCATCACTAATGTCAAACTAGCTGCAGGCAATTCATTCGAACCGATAGTTGTAGCAATGCAGAACAACGAAAAGTATCGCTACGAAGACCCTGTTCAGTTTGAGATTAGACGCAACGTTAAGAACGATTATATCAGCGCAGCTGACTATATCAACTTTAGTCATGTAGACGCTGTGAGCGTCCAGCATGAGTTCGGGCTCTTTGGAGGTGAAGCTGGCTCTTATCTCAACCTCTTTTTAAACCATATATCTGCGCCGATTATAACAACAATGCACACAGTATTGGAAAAACCAGACCCTCATTATTACAAGGCTACTAAAGATATCTGCGCAGCTTCCCATAAGATAGTCGTTATGAATAAACGCGGTATTGATATGCTCTGCGACATATATGACGTTCCAGCCGACAAGATAGAATTACTGCCGCATGGAATACCCGATCTACCATTTGTTGACAGTAGCTACTATAAACATAAATTCGGCATGGCTGGCCGCAAGACAATTCTAACATTTGGTCTTCTCGGCAGAAGCAAGGGCGTTGAGAATGTAATCAAAGCGCTACCCGCTATCGTTGAAGCAGATCCAACAATACTCTATATCGTTCTTGGACGAACACACCCTGAAGTTGTCAAATTCGAAGGCGAGTCGTACCGCTTTGAACTGCAAAGACTCGTTAAAGAACTTGGGCTAGAAAAGCATGTGATATTCCATAATAGATTTGTAAGTGATGAAGATCTGCATAACTTCCTATGCGCATCTGACATCTACGTTACACCATATCTAAGCAAGGCCCAGCTAACAAGTGGTACATTAGCCTTCGCCGTTGGTACTGGCAAAGCAGTAGTTTCTACGCCATATTGGGCTGCAGAAGAGTTGCTCGACAACGACAGGGGCAAGCTTGTCAAGTTCAACGATCCAGAGGATATGGCAAAAACTATTATCGAAATTATAAAAGATGATGATCTATTTCAAAATTTGCGCAGGCAAGCCTACGACTACGGTCGTAATATAATCTGGCCAAAAATCGGCAAGGAATATTGGAATCTCTTTACATCTCCAAATCTACCAGTATCGTTGCCTATAAAAGTAAGACAAAAACTGGCTGGCCCTGCAAGCACATTAGATGTGCCAGAGCCACCACTTAACCATTTTATAAGAATGACAGACGACACTGGCATATATCAACATGGCAAATATACAATACCGGATAGAAATCATGGCTACTGCACAGATGATAATGCGCGTGCGTTGATAGCAATGACAAAATACTACAAGGAGTATGGCGATCCCGAATCACTTAGACTCCTTGAGATATATCTATCTTTCGTATGCCATTCTCAACTTGAAGATGGCTCAGTACGCAACTTTATGAGTTTTGATAGAAAGTGGTTTAAGACAGAACCAAATCACGATTCGCTCGGACGAACTCTGTGGGCACTTGGTGGCTTAATGGCGTCTCCGCCTCTGCCAACATACCTATCAATAATAAAAGATATATTTGACAAGAGCGTTAAACACGTTCCGAAACTGTCGCTTAGAGGAATGGCTTATTCTATATTTGGAATGGTAGACTACCTCAAGCAATTCCCAGGCGCCAGCGAAATTAAGAGACACCTGACGCATGCATCAAAAGCACTGCAACAGGCATACATGGACCACGCTGATGGAAACTGGCAATGGTTTGAGGATATACTAACTTACGACAATGCCGTTTTGCCACATGCATTGATGCTCACCGGTGAAATCCTAGAGGATAAGGAACTTATAAACATAGGACTCACTAGCTGTGAATTTCTGATTAAAAACACCTATAACGGCTCATACTTTAGCTTCATAGGTTGTAACGGCTGGATGGAGAAGTATGGGGATAGAGCTAAGTTCGACCAACAACCTCTAGAGGCAGTCAGCACAATATTAATGTTACAACAGGCGTTTGAGCTAACAAAAGATAAGAGCTATGTCAAATTACAGATTAGAGCGTTGGATTGGTATCTAGGCGCAAACGATTTGAATATTCCGTTATTTGACTTCCAAACAAAAGGCTGCTATGACGGGCTTGAACCTAGTGGTGTAAACTTGAACCAAGGCGCAGAATCGCTCGTAAGTTTCATGATAAGTTTGCTGTGTATAATTGGTAGCTACAACGAAAATATCGAAGATGCTCATGAATACAAATTCCCATTAGAGGTTAAGGAATATCTAAGACAAAGCAAGATGGACAAAATCAAAAATAAAAACTCTGATTTAGATTTAGAACAAGTCTTAGAGGATTAAAACTACAAACCAAAGGATATAGGCATTCTTATTGATATGCCTATATCCTTTTTTTATTTTAGGGTCAAAATGAAAATAGCTACATTCAACGCAAACTCTCTAAGGGCGCGGTTAGATATTGTACTAAACTGGCTTGATGAAAACCAACCTGATGTTCTTTGCGTGCAAGAAACTAAAGTTCAAGATTGTGATTTCCCAGGAGCCGCTTTTGATAACTCTGGTTACGAGTTTGTATTCAAAGGGCAAAAAAGCTACAACGGCGTGGCGGTGTTTAGTAAACATCCAATCGAAGATGTGCAATTTGGACTAGACGACGAACCATTCGACGCACCTAGACTCGCTAAGGTGCGCATAAAAGATTTGAATATCGTAAATACATATATCCCGCAGGGATTTGATAGAAAGAGTGAGAAGTTTGCATATAAGCTAGAATGGTTTGCAAGGCTCAAGAAGTTTTTTGAGAACCACTTTAGCCCCACAGACAACGTCTTGTGGCTAGGAGATATGAATGTTGCACCAGAGGCGATAGATGTCCACTCGCCGAAGAGATTGCTTGGGCACGTCTGTTTTTGCCAAGAGGTTTGGGATGCCTATGCTGATGTAAAGAGTTGGGGCTTTAGCGATGTGATGCGCAGCCTCCACCCTGATGAACAGATTTTTACATTCTGGGATTACCGCAGAAAGAATGCATTAGAAGATAATGTTGGCTGGAGAATTGATCACTTCTTAGCAACAAAGCCGCTTTTAGAAAAATGTAAGAGTTGCTACGTAGACACAAAACCACGTACACTTGAGAGGCCCAGCGACCATACTTTTGTTATTGTTGAAATTGATTTATAGTTTATGACTTTAGAGGAACCGCATGAAAACGATATCATTGTTAACTCTTCTCTTGCTATTTAGTGCGGTAGTATGCGCAGACACCTTTACAAACAAAAAAACTGGCAAGACTTTCACTGGCTTTGCAACCGCTAGAAAACTTGGAGATAAGACAGTTGTAATCTCCAAGGAAAATGGCAAGGTAAGCATAATCCCAAGCTACTACAATATTTCCTACGATGCTAAAGGCAGGAAAAATACATTTGCGACAATCAAAATAACCGATGGGCCTCAATATGAGATGGAAATAGAGGCAATCGAAAAAGAAATCAAGACCGCTACAAATAGGGGCTATCTCTTTATACTTATTGAATTGGACGCTAAAGGCGGCGAGCCGTACATTGAATCAAAACTTAGCTCTGCGATAACAAATAATTGGCAATGCCCTACATACTGCTATATCAACGGTGAGGGTGCGCATGACTATACGGCTCTAATTCCACTGGCATGTGATAAAATATTCATATCTAAAGACGCAACATTCGGCTCTAAAACTTCATTGACAAGCAATGAAGACGAACAGGACATTGGAATAAAAGACCTCCACATAACAATCGGCAATAATGTTGGAGAGAAATTCACGAGCATATTGCGTGCAACGGCTTCTTCTCTGGCACAAAACAATAATCGCCCCACAATTCTTGCACAGGCAATGTTTGACAATCAGCTAAAGGTAGTTGAGGTTAAAACTAAAGATGGTAGCAAGTTTATTAACTCTACAAACAAAAAAAAGAATGACGAGCTAATAAAGACTGTATCTAAAAATGGCGAGTTCTTACAGCTAACAGCTCAAGACGCGGTAGATGCTGCGATGGCAGATAAAATCATAGATTCTAAAAAAGAACTTCTAGCCCATTTAAATGCCGACAGCGCAGAAGAAGTTGTTCTTGACGACCATATCGAAGCTAGAGAAACAATTGACTCGGTAGTATCTGAAGTTCGGGCTAAAGCCAAAAAGATTCATATGTTAGAGAAAAAGTTGAAAACACTGTCCGACAAAAGAAAAAAGAGAGCCACTATTCAATCTCTCTTGCGACGCTACCGAAAAATAAAGAAAATTGCAATTGGCTACCCAGAACTGGGAATACCCTCAACAAATATAGAATTTATAATAACATACTACAATTCTCAGCTAGCATCACTTAAACATAGCAGACGATAATAACAAACTAGAGTTATTCTAGGCCAAAGGATTCATTGACACCGTCGTAATGGTCATATAAAATACCTTGTTGAAAAAACATTTTAGGGCAGAAAAATGAACTTTCGCCCATACTAAAACAATAAA
>WGDE01000037.1 GCA_015493385.1 Phycisphaerae bacterium | reverse complement strand
TATCAAATTTTCTATTTCCATTTTATTTATTCGGCTCATAAATATAACACATTTAGCTCAAAACTTCAAGTTTTTGAGCTGTATTATCTTGTACAATGAGCTGTAACGTTTGTTCGCATTTATTGTTCTTATCCTTCCGATTTGACTATATAAGTATGATTGTTTATATTTTTTATTATAATTTTCTTTTCTCCTGTTTCGTATAATTTTTAAATCATAACGAAGAAGCTGTGCGGCACAAACGAAGCGGAGCGTAGTTTGCGACCGAACGCGCATTGTTATGTATTACATCCAACCGTAAAACCTTTGAAGTGCACTTGCGAGAAGGCTACTCGCAACGCCAAGCTCAATTTGCCAAGAAGCATCAACGGCTTTTGAGAGCATGCTTTGTAACCACGATTTTACAGAGACACCAAACTCACCTTGCTTTGGCCCGCCTTCGGCGGCGTCTGCGGCTATAGCTGTTTTTAGTGCCTTTATATCTGCATCTTCAACGCCATGCTCTCTCAGAGTTTCTGAAAGACTATTAAAGTCTCCTTTGATAACTATTGCATTATTCCGCTGCATATTACCACTGCCTACTATTACAGTGGCATTATCGCCAAATATCGCGTTATTGAATATGTTTTCAGCATCTGTAACAGCCGCACGCTGTTTTACTTCTTCATCGCTCATTTCGTCATCAAAACTTTCATTAAGCTCCAATAAGAAATCCAGCAAACGTGACCGTACTTGTGTAAGGATTGATGTAATTCCAGATAGTTGGATCTCACTCCATGCGCTTTGAATTTGGAAGCCGCCTGACAATGGCTCACCTAGCATGTGATTGGCCTCTATTGGAATAGGGCGCCTAAGGCTACCACCATCTGATTCAGTGAATTTCTCTAGAACAGCTAATGATTCTGTCATTTTTGCTGTTTCTAGAGATTCTCTAAATGATTCTTTTAAGTGCATAGTTGGTATTGGATGAGCATTTACTTGATAAGCCATATTAACCATATTAGCTAATACTTGAGCAGGCAATATTCTGTAAGAAGGTAGGTTGCTATCATCAGGGTAGCCGTTTAATTCATTATTGACCCAATCAATTAACTCCTTGTGACCGATTTTATACAGAACAACTTTAGTTTTTATAAGTGCTTCGATAAGGCTTCCATCACTGTTACTGAGCAAATCAATAATTTCACTTATTAGTTTCATGTTGCATTCTTCCTACACATAACGACCAAGCTGTGCGGCGCAAACGGAGCGCAGCGTAGTTTGCGTCGAACGAGCGTATTGTTATGCGTTCGTTCAAAATGGTATATCGTCAAAATCATTCGCTGATACGCTTTCAGTTGTGCTTCTTCGTCGTGCAGCCTCAATTGCCTCAATGAAACGAATAGAACTTGTTACATGGCCAAATATAAGCAGGCTTTCATTGTAATTGAGCACCTCATTATCATGTGCGTAACTTTGCTGATTTCTTACTTTATTAAATGCCTCCATGACGGATATGCTTGATTTAAGTATGCGCTCTGTCATCTCTGACTCTATTAACCCTTCTTTCTTCAAATGCTTGATGTACTCACCGACAAGGCTATGCAGAGGTTTTTCCCGCTCAGTAGTAATGCCGTGCTTTTCACAGAGCACTCTGAAGTACTTAGTGACAAACGTGTGCAATCTATCTAACCCTGTTTCTGGCTCATTTCGATCAATAGCCTCACGAACAGATTTTGCTAATGTTTCAAAATCTTTATCTTCTTTGATTGCTTCAACTGCACTAATGTCAGGAACAGGTGCGCTAGCTTTTAATCTTTGGACGATTTTCAAGCAATCCTCGGGGACTGGCTTAATTTCATATCCATGATTTAGTTCGTCCCAGTTTTCGAAGATATCGCCTAGTAGTTTGCCTACCAAATAATTCGATTCTTTTTCCCAAAATGCTCTCATACGGTTGGCTTTTGAACCGCTAGCGTAGTCGTATTTTTCGTCATATATCTCAATACCGACACTTTCCAGAATAAACTCTTCGAAAGTTCGGTTAGAAAAGTCTAGGACGTAACCGCTTCCCATACCCAAGGCACGCTCTAGCTTCCGCTTTTCCATCATTGTGAGATCAGACACGATATTCCCATTACTTATTTACACATAACAATTTATTAAACATACACTTTT
>WGDE01000036.1 GCA_015493385.1 Phycisphaerae bacterium | reverse complement strand
TTAGTGTACTTATCGATTGTATGTTGGTCCTTGTCTATTGTTGGCGTTGGTTTTACAGCAAGCTTGATAATTATATCTTGCCCAGTTGTTAGACCACCTGTAATGCCGCCAGCATTGTTAGAATCGAAAACGACCTCGCCATTCTCGCTTCTCATTTGATCGTTGCATTGGTGGCCGGTTAGATCTTTAACTTTAAAACCAGCTCCAATCTCAACGCCCTTAACCGCACCAATACCAAGCATACGACCAAGCTCGGCATCAAGTTTATTAAAGACTGGCTCACCAAGACCAGCCGGCGCGCCTTGAACAACCACTTCGACAATACCGCCAGAAGAATCTCCAGATTTTGTAATTGCGTTACAGGCGTCTACCATAGCGTTTGAAGCGTCCATATCAGGGCAGCAGAGAACTTCGTGAACTCCATATTTATCCGCAATCTCCTGAGCTCTCATCTGTGGAGCTTTGCCGCGAATATCGTCAATCTCTTGCTCAATCTCAGCAAGAACTTTCATTTTCTCAAGAAAACGCATTTCCATATTGATTCTACCGCTAACATAAACCTGCTGATAGAACGGATCAAGATCGCAGCGCATTTGCTTGTATCGCTGAGTGAATTCGTAAATTTTAGCATGGTCCATCTCAGGGCAAGCAACGCCGGCGGCTTCTTTAACGTAAGAGAATACGTTTATGCCAAGCTTCTTTAGAATCTTCTTTGCTACATAACCAGCAGCAACGATAGTAGAAGTGTAGCGACCGCTAAAAATACCCGCACCAATAGCATCATCATTTACACCGTATTTCATAAAAGAAGCATACGAGGCATGACCAGGTCGCGGTGTGCGGTTAGTATCTTGATATTGCTTAATATGAATAAAGTGCCTATCAAGGTTTGGAATTATAATTGATAGAGGTGTTCCGTTTGTATGGTTCTTATTTGCGGCTCCCTCAATTGTGTCTGCGGCATTTATGCCATTATAAATAACAGGCAAGTCTGGTTCTTTTCTTGGGCTAGACAACTCATCTGCGCCAGGTTTGCGCAGAAGCAAATCGCCGTATATCTCCTGCTCTGTTAGAAGCATACCCGGTGCTGCTCCGTGAACCATAGCGGTGAGCCCGTCTTGGTACGACCCGCCCGATACTGAAACCTGAAAATTACGTCCTATGTGACAACCTAACATTTTTAATTCTCCATATAATAGTCAGCTATTGTAACCAATTAATCATTTAGTTCAAGTAATCCACCTATACTTTGCATCAATTCTACATAATTAGGGAATGTTATATTCATAGCTTCTGCGCTATCTATCCTAGTTTGCCCATCAGCCCCCATTGCCGCTATCGCCATTGCCATTACAATACGGTGGTCGCTGTGGCCACAGATATCGCTGGCGCTTAAGCGACTCTCCTTGATAATGAGCCCATCTTCTCTCTCTTGAATATCGACTCCCATTTTCGATAACTCTTTTGCCATACAGGAGATACGGTCAGTTTCTTTTTTTCTAGCCTGCGCGACATTTAAAAGCCTAGTCTCGCCCTTAGCAAACGCTCCCATCACCGCCATTGCCGGTAGGGCGTCTGGTGTTTTATTCATATCAATCTCAATGCCGCGCAGCTGTTTTGCCCGTACTATTGTTCTGTCGCCAGCGATTTCTACATCAGCCCCCATCTCGCGCAGATAGCTAGCAACCGCTTTATCTGGCTGGGAATCGCTATAATCAAGCCCTTCAAGCACAACTTCGCCTCCAATCGCCGCCGCTGCGCACATAAAAAAGGTTGCGCTGGAGAAATCTGCTGGAACCGGCGCATCGAAAGCTTTATATTTTTGTGAGCCTTTAATCCTGAAAACTCTCATATTATCATGTTCGTAGATAATTCCCTGTTTATCTAGCCAATCCATAGTCAATCGCACATAATCAGGCTCGTTTAGCAGGGTGACTTCAATTTCGCTATCATTCTCGGCTAGCGGGCATGCTAAAAGCAGGCTAGAGAGATATTGGCTAGTTACACACTCAATTGTAGTCTTGCCGCCTTTTAATCTGCCAGTTACTTTCGCAGGGGCTCTACCGTTTGCGCCGAGACTAATTGCCTTTGCGCCCAAATCTGTCAACGCTTTTAGTAGCGGCTCAATAGGGCGGCTTTGTATCTGCGCGTCACCGGTGAAGCTAATTTCTTCTCCTTGACCGCACAAAGCAGCCGAACCAATCGCTAATCGCAGGGTAGTTCCTGAATTTCCAACATCAATTATCTTATCAGGGATTGCCACATTTGCGCCGTTACCCTTGACCAGCCACTTATCGCTGTCGTTACTATCAATAGAAGCACCGAGTGCAAAATAGCATTTCATTGCACTTATAGCATCGCTAGAGATGAGCGGGTTATATATCGTGCTAGTGCCATCTGCCATAGAGGCGATTGCAACCGCTCTGATTGTGTGCGATTTAGACGCTGGTATTGATACCGTGCCATTTACGGTAGATTTTTTTGCCGTTAATATCATAATAGTTTTCCAGTACTTAAAGTCTTTATACAGGTATTTTATTCTATAGAAAATTGAGTGTAATTAAAAGTTCTTTTTGAATTTTAATCCTATCAGGTTACTATTGTTTGCAGTCAAACTATAGGGTAGCTGAAATTGTGAGTGAAAGGTCTTCGATGCGTCTGAGCGAAAAAGAGATAAAAGGGATTTTAGAAGCGATATACAGCAAGTACAACCGTAGTAGCTACATTGGTAGCGACCCATTGATTTTCGCATACGATTATCAAAATCCAAGAGATATTGAGATTGCGGCATTTGTCGCGTCCACGCTTTCTTACGGTAGAGTTGCGCAGATACAGGCATCTCTAAAGAAGCTCTTTGCGATTATGGGGCAAAGCCCATACGATTTTGTTATCTCGTTCGATAACGAAAGCGCAAAGAAACTCTCTTCTTTTAAGCATCGCTTTAATACTGGTCAAGATATGGCAGAGCTTTTTAGCCTGCTTAAATATTGCCTAGAAAAAAGCGGCTCTCTAGAAAAACATTTCTCTCAATTTTATAGCGATACGGATGAGAATATAATTCCAGCGTTGAGTGGTTTTTGTAGAGATTTATTAACGCATCACAGCAGCCAAGACAAAGCGCCAACAAGAGGCTTGAAATATCTTCTAGCAAACCCCGCAGGAAAAAGTCCTTGCAAGCGATTAAATATGTTCTTGCGCTGGGCGATTCGAGACGACGATGTAGACCTTGGTATATGGAAAAGCATTCCAGCTTCAAAGCTAATCGTTCCGTTGGATACGCATATGATTCGTCTTTGCAAAATTCTCGGTATGCACAATAGTAAAACTCCATCACTCTCAACTGCCGTTGCAGTTAGCGGCGAGTTCGCAAAGATTTCCCCAGAAGATCCGGTGAGGTATGATTTTGCGCTTTGTAGGATTGGAATCGTCGAGGGCTGTAGCGGCGTCTTTAGCAAAAGCTGCGGTGGATGCGAGCTTAGCCTTTTGTGTAAACACTAAAATGGGGACTGGTACGTTCAGCCAAAGGCTGGTTGTACCTGTGGGCGTGTTGAATAAGTCCGACAATACTGTCTCCTTACTCTACTGGTAAATAATTCTGTAAATCTAAGGTTGTTTTTTGTTTTATGTGTAAAAAACGATTCTTGAGGTTGTATTTTACTATTGCATCAAGAATATGCTGAATTATACGTAAAATATGGCCATATAAACCGTCCGTATGCTTCACCAGACGTTTGAGGTTTATCACTGCGGCTGTTAGGAATGCTTGAATAGATACATTCTCTAAACCTCGGCGCACGGCTCGGCGCAAACCATGTTGTGTCTTGGCTTCTCCGTGCATACCTTCTATCATAAAACGATGTCTGGCGTAAGTTTCATAGAATTTCTTGTCTGGATTCTTATGTCTTCGTCTAGCTCTTAGTAAAGATGCGTAGCCATGCCTTATAATAATTATTCTTGTTTTAGATTTCTCACTGAGACAGCGAGAACGAAAACGACAATGTTTACAATCTTTTACTCTAGTCGTCCCTGAAAAAAACACTCTTTCTGAGTTTTTCTAAACCGGCATTGCTTTCAGAAAGGTCATTAGTCTCATTTTTAGCATATTTTCGATATCGCAAAGAAGTTTAATAAGCGCAAAAGTAAACTTCCTTAGAAGTTTACGCATATTGAATCCGCACGCACTTAAAATTGC
>WGDE01000035.1 GCA_015493385.1 Phycisphaerae bacterium | reverse complement strand
ATTTCTACTACTCATAACTTCCCTTTCATTTTAGTTATCATTTACATTTAACATACTACTTTGGTATGAAATAGCAAGATATATATTAAAAGATTTTATCGCAATAGATGAACCGCTGGACAAAATAATACGATTGTAAATAAAAACGATTCCAATGATTCTAAAACATTAAACAAGTTATTTAAATCTGTTTCCATCTGCGTCTATCTGTATTAATCTGCGGTTAAAGGCTGCGCCACTGCCGCGAATCTGCTTTAATAAGAGCGTCTGCTTCTTCAAAACTCTCGCTACCTGCGTTGTATAGATATGGGGCTTGACCACTCTTTTTCCAATGGGCTAGAACTTTATCAAAGTACTGCCAAGACTTATCAACGCAATCGAATCTCGAGAAGAGAGTTTGATCTCCAACCATACAATCTAAAAGCAATCTCTCGTAAGCTTCTGGCATCTGAGTGCCGAAAATTTCTTGATAGTCATAATCCATTGTCAATGTTGCCATACATGCTTTAGAGCCTGGGCGTTTAGTTTGAAAACTCAAGCTAGTACCCTCGCATGGCTGAATTTTTAGTACTAAAGTATTTGGCGTGAGCTTGTCAATTCCTACAGAACTAAACATTGAATGTGGAACTTCTTTGAATGTTATTGCAATCTCTGTAGTTTTCTTTTTAAGCCTCTTTCCGCTGCGCAGATAAAAAGGCACATCTTTCCATCGCCAATTATCTATCATTAGTTTACAGGCAAGGAATGTCTCTGTGTTTGAATTGGCAAGCAGCTCATTCTCTTCTCGATAACCACATACATCTTTGCCATCAAGATTTCCCGAGCTATATTGACCTCGAACAAATAATTCGTCGATTTGTTCCTCTTTAAAATCCCTAAGTGCGTTTACAACTCTAGACTTCTCATCTCTGATAGAGTCGGCTTCGAATGCAACGGGCGGTTCCATTGCAACCAAACTAAGCAGTTGTATCATATGATTCTGGAACATATCGCGCAGTACACCAGAGCTGTCATAATAACCATAGCGCCCCTCTACCCCCAGAGATTCTGCGATTGTTATTTGGATATGGTCTATGTAGTTACGATTCCAGAGAGGCTCGAAGATTGAGTTTGCAAATCTAAACATCAAAATATTTTGAACCGTCTCTTTGCCGAGATAATGGTCGATACGATAAATTTGATGTTCATCAAAGTATTCTCTAATCTTAGCATTCAACTCTCGACTACTAGAGGTATCGCGGCCAAAAGGTTTCTCAATAACAATCCTGCTCTTCTTACAAGAATCAGCGCAGCCACCATAAGAGAGGCCGCTCTTACCAAGTTCGCCTGTGATAACTGGGAAAAGCGTCGGAGGAGTTGAGAGGTAGTAAACAAAACAACCGCAAAGTTTGTACTTACTTGAGAGAGCATCTAGCTTTCTCGAAATCTCTTGGTAATAATTCTGGTCATCATATTGACCAGATAGATAGTAAAACTTCGATAGAAAAACATTCAACTCATCAGGATTTAAATCTGGATGAACCGAAAGTATGGACTTCTTGCAACGCATACGAAACTCATCGTCGCTAAGCTTCGTCCTAGAGCAACCAATAAGAAAAAACTTCTCGTTTAGAAGCTTCTTCTCATAAAGCCCATAAAGCGATGCAACTAATTTTCTCTGCGCAAGATCGCCAGATGCACCAAAAACAACCATCGCACTCGGCTCGGCTACAGTGTCTGCGCAGATGATATCATTGTAATCTACAGTAGGTTCGATATTGTGCAAGATAACCTCTTATAAAAAAAACTTCGATGAAATACGTAATGCCCAAATTGTTTTTGGATTGCAATAAAAAAGCATCCCACAGTAAAGTGAGATGCTTTTTAGAAATTTAGTCTACTGCTTCAAACTCGTCTTTTCCAACTCCGCAATCAGGGCAAAGCCAATCTTCAGGTACATCTTCCCATGCAGTGCCTGGGGCTACTCCATTGTCTGGGTCGCCAAGAGCTGGGTCATAAACATAAGAACAAACTACGCATTCGTATTTTTGCATCATAACACCTTTCTATTTATTTCTCTTTAACTCTTCAATATGTTCAGAGATCATTCTAGCATGAGACATCTCTTCTCGTACAATAACATCTATCTTTGACTTTGCAAGATCGCTAACAACCAATTCTCCAAGACCGACAAAATATGCTATCGTATCTTTTTCAAACCCAAATGCTAATTGCAAGATTTCCATTGGTTCGGTTGTTTTTTTGAAAGTTGGCAATCTATGCTCAAACTCAAATATATCCTGTTTAACAATAGCAACTAGATATTTCATTGCATCACCGTCAAGGTCGCAAAGATAATCTTTATTGCCAAGGGAAATCTCTTCTCGCATCTTAGAGAATAACTGCCTGTGAGAATCTTCCCAATTAGCTAAATCAAGGAGAAACTTCTTAGTTGAAGGATCGTCTACAATCTCAGCTGCGGCCTTATAAAACTTCTCGCCCTCAACTTCCATTCTAACAGCAATATCTAATATCTCTTCTGCACTAAATTGATTATTCATTAAAACTCCAAAATCTTTTTAAAATTACTCTGCAGGCGGAGTAAAAACTCTCTGGCCAAATTCCTTGTCCATCATCAACATACTACCAGCATGATTTCCAGCTAACTTAATTTTATTAATGATTGCACCAACAGTATCTTCTTCTTCGACCTGTTCTTCAATAAACCACTGTAAGAAGATTTTGGCTGCATGGTCTTTTTCTTCAATAGCAACGTCAAAAAGATCATTGATCATTCCCGTAACCTTTTGCTCATGCTCAAGCACTGCATCAAATATTGCAGGAATATTATCCCACTCTTGCGGTGGTTCATTGATTTGGCCAAGAAGGACTCTACCGCCGCGTTCGCTGATATAGCTAAAGAACTTATCTGCATGAGAGAACTCTTCAAGCGACTGAATCTTCAACCAATTTGCTACTCCTTCATAACCAAGCGCATCAGCACATGCACTCATTGAGAGATATAGATAGCCAGAATAAAATTCTGCTCTCAATTGGTTATTCAAAGCATCTTGCATTTTTTTACTTATCATATCAAACCTCAATTCTAGGAATCATTTCTTTTAACTTTTCCACAGTCCGTGTTTATTGCAATGTTCGCGTGCATAGACACTCTCTCCCTCGACCATAAAGATAGCTTCTGGAGAATCATCAGGGGCTAAAAATTTAGTGTAAGCCTTATTGTCTACAACAAGCTCAATCCATTCGATATAGTGCTCTTCTTGCATTGGGTGCAAAGTAGAACCTACAACAACCTTGTATCCGCCCTGAATTTTTTCGACTAGAGGCACGTGCTTCTCCGTTGAAGAATCAGCTTCAAGCTCTTGCATCAACTCCATCGGCTGATTACAACAGGTAAGCTCTCCCTTTGCGCCAACATAGACCTCTACAATATTACCGCAAATCAAACACTTATAAAACCCTAATTTCTTTGCCATAGTTAATCCCTCTCACTAAAATAAGTGTCATTATTTCTATGCAATACCGATTTCCTTGTGTTTTGCAAGAATCTCGTCGGCAAGTTTTTCTAATTTCTCGAAAGCTTCTTCGTCTGGACGCCCTTTACAGGTTACAGGTTCAATGAATTCAGCTTTCAAATTTGAGAGCATTCCGATTAGATTCTCAACCATCTTACCGCCCCAACCATAGCTACCTATAATTGATGCAAATTTCGTTTTAGGTCTTAGCATATTTGCCGCAAAGGCGACATATCCTACATCTGGATGCGCGGTAGTCAATACGTATGGCGAAGCAAGGACCACGGTAGCGGCATCAACTAACTCAACCGCCAGTTCTCCAATATCTCCGCCAGAAATATTAAATGGCACAACAGAGACTCCCCTCTCAATCAATGCATCGACTAGATAGTTCACCATTTCTTTGGTGCTATTGTGCATTGAGATATAAGGAATAAGAACTAGATTCTTAACATCATCGCTTACCCAATCTCTATACGCATCTATAATAAAATCAGGATTCTTATAGATTGGCCCATGGCTTGGAGCAATCAGATCTAGCTCAAGCTCACTAATTTTCTCAATATTCTTTCTAATCGCAGGTCTAAATGGCATCATAATTTCTGCATAATATCTCTTAGCGTCTTGATATTGCAATGCATCGTTATTAGCATACACCTGACTTGTAGCCAAATGCGCACCAAAGAAGTCACAAGAGAAGAGTATCTTATCTTCTACGAGATAACTACACATGGTCTCTGGCCAATGTACCCACGGAGTATAGACAAATCTAAGTGTCTTATCTCCAAGAGAGAGTTCTTCGTTATCTTCAACTTCAATAAAACATTCTTCATCAAGCCCAACATGATCAATTAGTAGACTCTTGCATTTTGGATTTGTGACAACCTTAGCGTCTGGATAGAGCAAGAGAAGATCGCCAATACAGCCTGAGTGGTCCTGTTCACAGTGATGCGCAACTATATAATCTATCTTCTCGACCCCTGTTCTTAGAACATGGTCAATAAATTGAGAACTAGTTGCTGGATCCGATGTGTCAAGGATTGCGGTTTTTTCGCTTCCCTCAATAATATATGAATTATAACTGGTTCCATCGGGTAGTGGGATTAACTCATCAAATAAACGACGATCCCAATCAATAACACCAACACTGTAAATATTAGGCTTAATTACTCTCATTGCACAAAATCCTTGAATTCATATCTGGCTCTATCTCTGCCTCTTTTGTCCTAAATCAATGATTTTACAGCAGCTAGAGCAGCTTCATAATCTGGTTCATTTGTTATCTCACTAACAATCTCTTTATACCTGATTGTAGCATTTCTGTCTACAACAAACACTGCCCTGCTAAGAAGACGAAGCTCTTTAATCAAAACGCCGTAGCCTAGCCCAAAATCTTTAGCAATATAATCAGATAAAGAAACTATGTTATCAGCCGAATTCGCACCACACCATCTAGCCTGCGCAAATGGCAAATCCATACTCACCAGTATCACAGCAACTTCATCACCGAGCTTTGCCGCTTCTTTATTAAATCTCTGCATCTCAAGATCACAAACTGGAGTGTCAAGAGATGGAACAGAACATATCAAGCAAACCTTGCCCTTAAAATCTGAAGGAAAGTTTACCCCACCAAGCTCATTATTTAAAACTTCAAAATCTGGAGCAATTGAATTTAACTCTACTTCATTTCCAAGTAGAGTTAGAGGGTTGCCCTGAAATGTTACAGCAGCTTCTCTTTCGCTCATAATAATATCCCCTATCTAATCTGAGTGGTGTATCAAAATACGCTCGGTTTGATTGCTAAATATATAGATAGCAATCAAACCAAGCATTAAATCTAAAGCTATTGTCTTAAAATCTGCCCGTTACCCAAAATAGCGTTTTAGAAGACCTTCAAACGCCTGACCGTGACGCGCTTCATCTTTACACATCTCATGTACAGTATCGTGGATTGCGTCTAGGTTGAGTTTCTTTGCCAATGTAGCTAAATCTTTCTTGCCCTGACAAGCACCATTTTCAGCAGCAACTCTTGCCATTAAATTCTCTTTTGTATTAGCAACAACAACATCACCTAGAAGCTCTGCAAATTTCGCAGCATGCTCTGCTTCTTCAAATGCAATTCTCTTATATGCAGACGCGATCTCAGGATAACCTTCTCTATCAGCTTGTCTGCTCATAGCTAGGTACATTCCGATCTCGCAGCATTCGCCATTAAAGTTTGCCTCAAGCCCCTCAATAACTGCTGGGTCAACACCTTTAGCTACTCCAATAACATGCTCGTCAGCCCATGCAAGCTCAGAGCCTTGGACTTGCTCTTTGAATTTATCGCTAGAGGCCTTGCATTGTGGACAACTCTCTGGAGCAGAATCACCCTCGTGAACATAACCGCAAACTGTACATACAAACTTCTTCATATTTCTTTTCCTTTATAAAATGATTAAATCTTTTTCTTATAGGGTAGCTTTAATAATTAAATGACTCTAACTCAAAATGCGCTTGAGCATGAAGGCAGGCCGCACAAACTTTAGGCGCCTCAAGCCCCTCATGAACATAACCGCAGTTTCTACATATCCAACGAGAGTTTGCATCTTTACGAAATACCTTACCCTCTTCTATATTTCTCTTTAAGGCAAGAAATCTATCTCTGTGCCTCGCTTCAGCAACAGCAATTGCTCTAAATGTCGCAGCGATTTTAGCAAAGCCCTCTTCTTCGGCAACCTTGGCAAACTCTGGATACATAGAAGTTGTCTCGTGATCTTCGCCAGCGGCGGCTGCGATAAGATTTGAGACAGTATCGCCAATCTTTCCGAATGGAAAAGCAGCGTTAACAACAACTTCGGCTCCGTCCATATATTTAAACAATCTCTTAGCGTGCTCTTTTTCTTGATTTGCCGTTTCTTCAAAGATTGCAGAAATTTGAACAAGGCCTTCTTTTTTGGCAACACTAGCCGCATAGGTGTAGCGATTTCTAGCCTGAGATTCACCTGCGAATGCCGTCATTAGATTTACTGCTGTTTTGCTATCTTTAAGTTCCATATTCTTCTCCCATACATATAGATCGGTTAGCTATTTAGACTCTTTCCCCTGGCAATCATTACAAAGCCCCTCAAAATAAACACTGCTTCGAAGAACAGTACATTTATCTTTTAGAAATTCAGGAGTTTCTATATTATCAAACTCGTCGCAATGAAAATCAAGTATTCTCTTACATTTTATACAACGAAAGTGCTGATGGTCCTCCAAAATGGCATCATATCTGCGCACATCACCAGTCCCCTCTACCACAAAAGCGACTCCAAGCTCGGCTAAAGTCAATAAAGTGCGGTTCACAGTATCTAAAGAAACACTTGGCATAACATTGCTAACCGTGCGATAAACACTCTCCGCACTTGGGTGTTCACGTGACTCAAGCAAGGCTTTGTAGATCGCCACCCTTTGAGGGGTAACCTTCAAACCTACTTCTTTGCAACGTAATCTAAACTGTTCAATCATTTCGTCCGCTTTGGAACCACCTGTAATCTGAACCATCTTAATATCTCCTAAATAGGTATAGCTACTATATCGGACAAACAACGACCCGTCAACAGAAAAACTATACTATTTTAGTGTTTTATATTGATTGACCTAATTTTTTTGAAATTAAGTTAGCAATGCCGATTAAACTGGTATAATTCGAAAAACTTAAACTCACAAAAGCACGAGAAATAGGAGCCGATATGGAAAATGCTCAGAAGAAGAAAAAAAGCCAACCGCTAGCTCTAGCTGCAATAATTGCAATATTCATAGCAGTAGTATTAGGATTAAATGGCATAAAACATCAAAACGTCGCAGGCCTAGAGGATCTCAAGAACAGCTATCCCATTATTTCAGCCGACCTTAGCTCGTTAGGCGAGCCATACAACAATATTCCAGGCCTGCCATGCACCCTATTCATAGACAAAGAAGGCAAGGTTAAAGCTATGCTAATAGGCGTTGTAAGCACCAAACTCTCAACCGCTATCATCAACTCAGACACATCGCCACTGCAAACAATTGATCCACGCCAACTTATAAACACTAGCTCCTACGGCAAGGATGCGCCAAATTTCATTGTTAAAGATATCAATGGAAACACGCACGAACTCAGTAAGCTAAGAGGCAAAGAGGTAATGATAACTTTCTGGGCAACCTGGTGCAAATATTGCCGTCTTGAGATGCCAGATCTAATTGAGATGCGTAAGAAAATACCAACCGAGAAACTAGAGATGCTATCAATCTCAAATGAAAGTGAAAAAACTATTAAGAGTTTTGTAGAAAATCCGTATATATAGGAAGAATGGATTTATGAGTAGAGATATAATACCTAAAGATTTTATCAACAAATCCGCAGACTACCCAAAAGACCTTAGCTATGCGCAGATAAGAGAAACAATCTCAGATTTAATGGGTGAGTTTAAAACTCCAGAGGTTGCTCTTGATGTTAAGATATTAGACGAGGCTCTGCTAGCAGGAGATATCGTAAAACAGACTCTCGAATATAGCGTTGCCAAGGGTGAGAGGGTTAGGGCTTTTCATCTATTTAAGACTAATCTCTCAGAGAACGCTCCGGGGCTACTATCAATTCACGGCCATGGCGGCGAGGATATTTTTCCAGTCGGCAAAGCCTTTCATTGTAGTAGCAACCTACAAGATCCAAACCAATACAGCTATATTGCCGCATTGAATGGCTTTAGAGTTTTAGCACCAGACGCTCTGTGCTTTGGAGAGAGAAAGGCAAGCTGGGGATACTCAAGCAATTTCTTTGATGAAATTAATACGCATATGGAGTTAACGGCTAAAGGAAAAAGCCTAGCATGGAAAGCTCTCTGGGATAATTCACGCGCAGTTGAGGTGCTAGAAAATTTGGGTGCAAAAAAAATCGGCTCTATTGGCTGGTCTGGAGGAAGCACGCAGGGCTATATGCTCGCTGCGCTTAATGAGAAGGTTATGGCGAGCGTGTGCTTCTTTAGTTTCGTTACGCTGCGCCACCAATTCTACCAATACAGATGCTGCCACTGCCTCTATCACTTCGTGCCAAATATGATTAAGGCCGGTATCGACTGGGACCAAGTGGTTGCATTGGTTGCACCACGCAAGATTTTCCTCGGCTGGGGCGCATTAGACGCCGGCACACCAGAGGATATGTATAGAGCCTTTGTCGATGCAATAGAAACCCGCTGCAAAAAAGAGAACCTACCAAAATCAGTATTCACATTCGAAGAGAAAGACCACGCACACGAGATAACACCAAACATGCTCAGCGCAGCGATAGATTTTCTAAAAGAGAATTTGTAATCTCTCGCTAACGCTAACGACGCAAAACTAAAAAAATTCACCATGAATAAACTATGCAACCAGAGCCTCCCGATTTCTGTTATAATTCGGTCTCGTAATGATGACCTGCCATTTGGCTCGTGATCGTTGAACGTCACAATAACATTTTTTCAGGAGGCTCCTTATGGATAAGTATATTGGATTTGATAT
>WGDE01000034.1 GCA_015493385.1 Phycisphaerae bacterium | reverse complement strand
GCTGACTCTTAATCAGCGGGTCACAGGTTCGATCCCTGTATCGCCTATTTATTTAAGGGCTTATAAGTCAATGACTTATAAGCCCTTCTTTATTCGTCGCTTGACAATTTAGCGGCTTTGTTCGACACTTTTTGTTTTATACAACACAACCCTGTTAACATCCGTTAATAGGTTTTTTTACTATATTGACATATTTTACGCTGGAATATTCGCCGCAAATTTAGACAAAAAAAGCTACCAGTATTTTTCATACTAG
Organism: Phycisphaerae bacterium; assembly: GCA_015493385.1. Lineage (GTDB taxonomy): Bacteria > Planctomycetota > Phycisphaerae > Sedimentisphaerales > Sedimentisphaeraceae > S145-28. The sequence continues at coordinate 1,949 of WGDE01000034.1, read as the reverse complement.
TAGCTTTAGAATTTTCGAGCTACTCTTTCTACTTATCATCTTTGTATTTAATTGCCACACCGCTAGTCCACAACTTACCATTTGAATCAATACCTGAAGAACCCAAAACAACGGCATCAGCACCTAATGGAGCACATTTGGCTCTTAGAGAATTGTGCATCTTAGCCGTCTCATTAGTTTCCCAGTCTTTAGTTGTAACAGTCGCAATTTCCGTGAACGGCTTAGTTGGGACAGTAACTAAAATCTCAATATCTGCTGGGTTGGTTGGTTTAAAGTATCCTTTAGCAGTCTTGGTTACATTGACAGTTGCGCAGCCCGCAACAACGAACATAAGAGATACCAATAAAATTAAATTCACCTTCTTCATAACAACCTCTTTCATTTCTCATCATTGTAGATAATTGCAGTTCCGAGTAATCTATCATACGATTTTGATTCTCTATCTTTTCCTGCCCAGACTTCATCCTTTGAATAATTACCACCAACAGGTACTACAATAACAGCATCGGCTCCTATCTGAGCGGCTCTTTCCCTTAGATAACGAACGGAAGCGTTTTTCGCTTGTAGGTCTGCAATAACAGTATATTCCTTTTGTGGTGCCTCGCTCAAAACTTGCACTTCTTTAACATTTCTAGGGGCAAGTCGATGTTTTAAGTAACATCTATTTGCCTCATCAGAAACGCAGCCAATAAGCGGCAAGACAGAAAAAATTACAACCAATATTGTTAATTTCAATCTCATTGATATTTCTCTCCAAATTAAATTACCAATGGCGCCACTGTAAAATCAAAGTTGCATTATGTCAAGGAATTACATCACATAATCACTCTAGCGGCTGCGCATCTAGAATTTTTCTAGATTTTGGCATTATAATAAAACGGTATTTGGTGTTTGCGCGTAGATGCCCTGCAAACGAATAGCTGTAGGAGTATCCTTTTTTATCAATGATGGCACTTTGGGAATAAAAGAACGCAACCCCAAAGAGTGCTGATGGATCAACCGGTTTTGCTTCAACTACTTCAAATTTTGCTGTTTTTGTCACCAAGATATCATAGGCCTCTCTCCATGCGATTGCATCCATATATGCAAATATGAAGCTTCCTACAAACAAAGAAACTCTGATAAGCATACGAACCCTCTCTTTAGCCTTTTCAAAGCCTGGTTTGTTTAGTTTTGTCCACCTTGGTATCAGCTTCATTTTCTTTGATAGCGATTTATAAAGCATATACGGAACTAAAAGTGTATCAACCACATTGTCTGCAAATAATCTTGCAATATGAGGCTCAACGAGATGGCTTTTTAGAAGAAGATACGGCAATATAAACACAACGAGAGTCAGTACCGTTCGCTCTGAGTTTCTCTCAAGCCCTACCCTTGGCTCTTTAATATAGGTATCAGGATCTAATACTAGCCACTCATCAAGATATTTTAACATTACAAATCCACCCTTAATTATTTACTAATTGCACCGCTATAGCGATTCTCAAGACCGCCGGCAACACCTTCCAAAACTATGTTGTGAGAATCTTGAATAAGATTGCCTGCCATTGATTTGAAGAACGTTTTAGCGCTTATACGTTTTATTAAACCTCTACTTGCCTTGGTTAAAACTGTTTTCTGAACTGCCATCCAACTACCTCTACCTACGTTAATGTGTGGTATCTTTAACGCAGGTATTTTAATTGCGCCAAAGATAAAGCCTTTAGCCGTTTCTGCAAATACATCATCCAAGTTTAATCCTTTATTTCTTCCAAGCCCCCAATCTCGAGTATTTCTGAGCAATGCTCGAGTTCCACCACCAACAGCACCGGCAGCCATAGGACCAGCATAAAGTAGAGTCTCTCCGGATGCCGCTCCACTAATCGCTGCTATTGCATAATCACTCCAATCGGTTGGTTTATCGTCTAACAAATCCACAATGCCCTGAGATATCAAACCTCCGATTGCGC
>WGDE01000033.1 GCA_015493385.1 Phycisphaerae bacterium | reverse complement strand
CAAGATCGTTGTAGTCAAGCTTGGTGGTAGCATCCTTGAAGATATGGATCTGCAACGCAAACTCTTAAAAGACATAGTCTTTATGTCAACTGTTGGCATGCACCCTATCATTGTCCACGGCGGCGGGAAACACATCTCTCGCGCTATGAATGATGCTGGGATTGAACCTGTATGGGTTCATGGTCGCAGATACACAGATGAGCGTACTCTAAAAATCGTCGAGCATACCCTAATCCATGAAGTAAACCAAAAACTCTGCGAAGCAATTAGCGATATGGGATGCGAGGCAATGGCACTGCACTCTCTAAGTAGCTGCGTTTTATTTGCGAAACCGTTAGAACTCAGAAGCGATGACGGCAGAAAATTAGACATTGGACTTGTCGGAGAAGTTGAAACGGTTAATGCCGAGCTGCTTACAAATCTCTGCGCAGCCGGAACAATCCCGGTAATAGCGCCTATTGGAATTGATAAGAGCGGAAGAAAACATAACATAAACGCCGATAGCGCTGCGGGAATGGTTGCGGCGGCTGTTAAGGCTCAGAAATTTGTCCTGCTTAGTGATATTCACGGCATTCTTGCTGATATTGATGACCCTGAGAGTAGATTCTCCGCGTTAAATGAAGAAGAAGTGAAGGATCTTATCAAGACAGGCACAATCACCACAGGGATGCTACCAAAAGTAGATGCTTGCTTTAAAGCACTTGAGGGCGGTGTCGCGAAAGCTCACACTATTGATGGGCGTATCGAACACTCACTGCTACTTGAAATATACACAGACAAAGGTATAGGAACACAGATTACGAGATAGCTAGACATTCTAGAATCTTAAAACTTTTAATCTTGAATTGAGCAAAATATGAATACACAAGAAATAATTTCCATGTTTGACGACTATGTAATTGGCAACTATGGCAGATTGCCAAAAGTAATCACAAAAGGCGCAGGCAATTGGCTATGGGATGCTGACGGGAATAAAATATTGGATATGTTCCCAGGTTGGGCGGTGAGCGGTATAGGCCATTGCCATCCAAAAGTTGTGAACGCACTGAAGTCTCAAAGCGAAAAACTTCTTCACATAGACAATACGTTCTACACACAAGAGCAGGGAATGCTGGCAAAAATGCTCTCCGAACGTAGCTTTGGAGGCAAATGCTTCTTTTGCAATAGCGGTGCCGAAGCAAACGAAGCGGCTATGAAACTTGCCCGTTTATATACAAGCAAAGAGAAGTACAAATTCGTGACAGCTGAAAACAGTTTTCACGGCAGAACCTTTGCGACTGTAACTGCGACCGCACAGCCTAAGTACCATAACGGGTTTACGCCACTTCTTCCAGGGTTTAGATATGTGCCTTTTAATGACATTGAGGCGATTGAGGATGTCTTTACAGATGAAGTTACTGCTGTAATGATAGAACCAATCCAAGGCGAAGGAGGCATCAACATTGCAACCCCAGAATACATGCGCAGAGTCAGAGAGCTATGCGATGAGAACAACGCGTTGATGATTCTTGATGAAGTCCAGACCGGAATGGGCAGAACTGGCAAGTGGTTTGGCTATCAACACTACGACGTTGAACCTGACATTGTAACAATGGCAAAAGCTCTTGGCGGAGGTATTGCAATAGGTGCTATTATCGCAAAACCACACATTGCAGCGGCTCTAGTACCAGGTACTCACGCATCAACCTTCGGCGGCAACAGCATGGCATGCGCGGCCTCAATTGCAACAATAGAAGCAATCGAGGAAGAAAACTTACTAGAAAACGCCATACAAATTGGCGAGTATACCTGCGAGAAGCTCAACGCTCTAAAAGAAGATTTTTCAATAATAGACCATATTCGCAGCAAAGGCTTAATGATTGGAATTCAGCTCAAAACTAACGGAGCTGATATTGTAAGTAAATGCCTAGAACGCGGGCTTAGAATCAACTGTACACACGACACCGTCTTGCGTTTTATGCCGGGTATGACAGTGTCAAAAGATGAAATAGATCAAGCAATACAGATTTTAGCGAATGTACTAGAAGACACAAAATCTCTCTCTAGCGACAACTAAGACACAATAAAAAGGGGTATTTACAATGAAAGATTTTCTTTCTATAGATAACTGTTCAAAGGATTACTTGCTAGAGTTATTGCAACTCTCTCTAGACTTGAAAAAGATATATAAATCAGGTGGGCGAGATACTTGCCTTACTGGAAAATCGCTTGCAATGCTTTTTGAAAAACCAAGTTTGAGAACAAGAATAAGTTTTCAAGTCGCAATGACCAACCTTGGCGGAGCGAGTGTTTATATAAAGCCAGAAGATGTGGGTGGAATAGGGAAACGTGAGCCAATCAAAGATATGGCTAGAGTATTGAATGGATATGTCGATGGTATTATGGCAAGAACATTTGAGCACAATACCGTTGTTGAGTTAGCCGAGTATGCAAACATCCCTGTAATTAACGCTCTAACAGATTATTCTCATCCATGCCAAGCTATGGCTGACATACAAACAATAAAAGAGCATTTTGGAAGCATCGAAGGTAAAAAAATTGCCTATATCGGTGATGGCAATAATGTAGCACGTTCACTTGCTTTTGTCTGTGCAAAACTTGGTATGCAGATAGCAATAGCATCACCAGAGAATTATGAATTAGACGAAGCTTCCATAAAAAGAGCGAATGGAATTTCATCAGGCTCTACCGTACAACTGCGCAGCCCTGCTGATGCAGTTAAAAACGCCGACGTTATCTATACAGACACTTGGACCAGCATGGGCCAAGAAGAAGAAAAGCAAAAGCGTATTGACGACTTTGCTGGATATCAAGTCAATTCAGCTCTAGTCTCAATCGCTCCATCGCATGTCAAGATTATGCACTGCCTACCAGCCTATAGAGGTCTTGAAATTACTGATGAGGTTGTAGAGAGCAGCTCATCCGTCATTTTTGACGAAGCAGAAAACAGACTACATTTCCAGAGAGCTCTTTTAAAGAATCTGATGGAATAGAGAGAAGAATAGAAAAAGACATAAGGGCAGATTACATCTGCCCTTTTTTTATGCAATCAAAGTAACAAATCGAGAGTTACTCATCTAGGACTTGGGCTTTGTTTTAAAAAAATTGATTTTTATCCAATTCCAATTAAAAATAACATGGAGAATCAGCCCCAGAGTAAGAAGTAAGCCCCCTCCTTCGTGAAGAATCTCAAACGCTTTTGGCGGTAACATATCACTGAATACTCCAGTTAAAAGTTGATTTAAGAACAATATACCGATCAATGGGTTAATGATTTTAAGCATGGCATTGCGTTTCATAGTTTCTTATATCC
>WGDE01000032.1 GCA_015493385.1 Phycisphaerae bacterium | reverse complement strand
TATATAGATGGGAAAAGAGCAAATAGCTTTGACCCTACGGGAGCATATGTTTTTGGCTCAGACAGAACACCGCTACGTGTTTCTGAGAGTTTAACTTTCAAAGATTCTCTTTTGCAACTAGAATCAGATACACTTGACTCAGCTGGAATTTTCTTGCTCTGGGAAGTTAAAGGTTTTGGCAAGTTTATGCTACCCTTATTTTTATAAAATATATCGCGATTATAGCATATCTTAGGTTCAAAGCAATATTGGCGTATACAAAATCACTCACTAATATTGCGGAACCTCTAAAAAAACATTTCCTCAAACAAGCCTACCTTTTGAGAGACAAGTTGTTTCTGCCCAAAAGAAATTACAATAGCCAACACTTACAAGCAAGAAAAGAAATGCTAATAACCCCTAAACCTGAGCAGTAGCTTGTGTTTTTCTTAGAGTATCGTGTACAATGCTATTATTTGCATGTATTGTTGATGCCAAGATTGATATCTGTTTGAGACTAAACTCAACAATAGGCAGTTGGGCATCAATGTTGGTTAGAAATTGCGAGTCCAAAGCTATTATTACATAGCCCTTGCTAAAAGAGTCAATCTCAATGTCACAAGCAATAAAGCAATAATTTCCAGAACTAGCAAAAACAATATCCTGACCATCTTTCAATCTATCAAAGACAAGCGCAATCAGACCTTCATATTCTTGCCAGTCAATAAAGTCATTAAGCTCATTAGTCCACATATTCCCAGAAAAATCAGCAATAGCTATCGCCATAGCATCCTCTGGATTCGCATCTACAACCTTACGTGCAATCTGCTCGTTAAGCATATCAGAAGATGAGAAAAGATTATTAAAAATGTCCATATTAGCCCTTCAAACAAGATTTTATACGAATGACTTGTTATCGGCGAAAATATAGCAACACTTTTCTTTGGATATGGTTATACAGCTTGGTTTAGCTATATCATGTGAAAAAAAAGAAAGTAAGGTTATTATCGGTCGCTCTCTCTAACCTTCTGAGAATATTTGACCATATGAATAGAATTGCCGCTATCGTTGTATTCAACTAAATCCATATACGATTTGATTAAAAAGAGTCCGCGACCAGACGCTTTGCATAGATTATCGTCGCAGCATGGGTCTGGGATTCTCGACGGGTCAAACCCCCCGCCTTCATCTGAAACAACAATATCTACCCTATCATCAGAAATCGAATAAGAAAGATATGCTTTTTTTGACGAATCACAATTATTTCCATGCTTAATCGCATTAACGACTGCTTCTTCTAACGCTAGATGAATGGCAAAAACCTCATCATGCGCAAAATTGCTCGCATTGATAGCGTCCATCACAACCCCACAAGCATAAGAGACTCGATCTAGAGAATCTACCTCTATAGTCTTAGCGCTTTCTAGTAAAAAGTCATTATTCTTGGAATCCATAATAGAATTTTCCAAAGGTTTAAACTAAAAACTTTCAGTTGCAGCCACAGAGTCTTCTACGATTGTAAAGACCTTGTCAAGACGAGTTATCTTAAACACTCCCATTATCTTAGGATTTATACCAGCAAGTCTAAGTTGACCACCTTTGTCTTCAACTATTTTCTTGATTCTAATAAGCAATCCAAGCATAGCACTAGAGAGGAATTGCACTTTTGAAAAATCCAGTACAAGCTTAATGTTGTCATTATCATCTATTACTGGCAATACAGACTTTTCAATTGATTTAATATCTACTTCATCGAGTATTTTTTCGTAATTGAGAGTTACCACTACAGCAGATCTTACATAATCCACTGCCACTTTGGGACTTGCCTTATCCATTATCATCTCCAAATGTTTCCATGTACCAAGTGATATCTAGAATGTTATCGAATAAATACGCTTTAAAGCGAATTAGCCATTTCTGTAACCAACTGCTCGGTTTCCTGCCAACCGATACATTCATCAGTAATAGAGAGACCGTATTTGATTTCTCTATTGTCTTTATTTATTGATTGATTTCCTGCTTCCAAGAAACTCTCGAGCATAATTCCAACAATAGAGAGATTTCCATTTTTCTTCTGCTCCATAACGTTTCTCAGAGAAGTTGCCTGCTTAGTGTAATCCTTGTTTGAATTGGCATGGCTACAATCAACAACAATTCCTGTGTTAATCCCCTTCTTATTAAGAAGAGTTTCGGCAAATGCAATATGCTCTGAAGCATAGTTCGGCCCATTCGAGCCACCGCGCAGAACGAAATGCGCACATTTGTTGCCTTTTGTCTCCGCCACAACAATTCTACCGTCACTATTTATTCCAAAAAATGAATGCTTGTTATTTGCCGCACTAATAGCTTGAGCAGCAACATAGAGACTGCCATCAGTTGAGTTCTTAAAACCTATCGGCATAGAGAGCCCACTCGCCATTTGTCTGTGTATTTGAGACTCTGTTGTTCTAGCTCCAATAGCAGCCCAACCAATTAAATCTGTTATGTACTGAGGAACTATCGGGTCTAAGACTTCCGTTGCGGTTGGCAAGCCAAGCTTTGTAATTTCAATTAGTATTGACCTCGCACGTCTTAGCCCTTCGGCAATATCGTATGAGCCGTCCAGGTAGGGATCATAAAGCATACCCTTCCAGCCGATTGTAGTACGAGGCTTCTCAAAATACGCTCTCATTACAACAACAACTTTATCCGAAACCTTCTTGCTAAGCTCGCTCAATCTAGCTGCATACTCAAGAGAAGATTGGGTATCATGCAATGAGCATGGCCCTACTATAGCTAACATTCTATCATCTTTGCGCAAAATGACATTCTTGATAACATCTCTACTAGCAGCAACACTCTCGCTAAGCTTTTCAGTGAGCGGTAATATTTGCCTAAGCTGATTTGGTGTTATCAAAGGCTTTAAATCTACAATATTTAGATTGTCTACAGGATGCACTCTTAACCTCATAAATTAAAGCCTGATTTTGTCAAAAAATCCCCTATATGTCAACTACATAACGCAAATACTTTCAAATAGAAAGACTATATATTATCGCTCTTTATCTAAAAAAAACATTTACACCATAAGGTAAAACCTTATAATCTTGCTGCTTTAGAGGCACTCTCTATTTTTTAGCCGATGTAGCTCACCTGGTAGAGCACAGCTTTCGTAAAGCTGGGGTAGTGAGTTCGAGTCTCGCCATCGGCATTATGACAACAAAAGACAAACTTGCAATCTTAAAAAATCGCTTGTTGGAACTAAAAAGAGTTGCTATAGCATATTCTGGGGGCGTTGATAGCGTCTTTCTCTTAAAAGTTGCGGTTGATACACTCGGCGCAGCCAACGTACTAGCGTGCCTTGGGGTTAGCGAATCTCTTGGTGGCTATATGCATCAAAAAGCTATAGAAAGCGCAAAGGAAATTGGAATCGATGTTACCGAATTTGGTATCAAAGAGCTTTCCGATTCAAAATATTCCTCGAATGATTCAAATAGATGTTACCATTGCAAGAAGCATCTTTTTTCAAATTTAGCCAAGATTGCATCGGATAATGGATTTGAGCATATATTGTGCGGCAACAACTACGATGACAAGGACGATTATAGACCGGGAAATAAAGCGGCTCTTGAGATAGGAGTTCTCTCACCAATTGCCGATGCCGAGCTCAGAAAAGAAGAGATTCGTGAGATTAGCAGGCAACTATCTCTAAAAACGGCAAACGAACCGGCATCGCCATGTTTAGCCTCTAGAATTAGCTACGGCTTAGAAATCACAAAGCAGAGACTCTCTCAAATAGACAAAGCAGAATCTTTGCTACGCAAGCTTGGTTTTGTTGAGTTTAGAGTGCGACACCACAATGAACTTGCTCGGATTGAAGTCTCTCAAGATGACTTCGAAAAAATAACACCGCTAGAAATGCGTGAGCAAATCGTGAATGAATTCAAAAAACTTGGATTTATCTATATTTCTCTAGACCTGCAAGGATTCCGATCTGGGGCTCTAAATGAGAGCTTGCGACTCTCTTGAGATGTTGACCACTAACCAAATCTCCCTAGAAAATTACACTTGAATAGCTACTCAACTGAGAGTAGAATTGGGGATTATCTAGGGTGAGCTCTAATAATTACTTTTTGAGTAGCAGGTAGAAAATTTTGTTGTCCGGCGAGAAAGACTAATTAGCCTTATTAGCAAGTAAGGCTACTTTTATCTAACGAAATCCGGCAACAAATAAGTTCGCTTGAGTGCCAAATGATTTTTTAGAGGTGTCCGCTAATTATAAGGATTGTTATGCTATCATATTCAAAATTAAGAAATATATTACATGAACTCAAACTACATGCACCATTTACAGTCTTCGGTGCTGTCGTAGGTCTTCTTTGTGTCTTTGCTGCTAGAAATGCATCACACGAGACAAGTGAGAGGCTTTTTAGCGTTTTTCACCCACTGCATGTTTTTCTATCTGCGATGGTAACTGCTGCCCTTTTCAAGATAAATGAGCAAAAAAAGCACTTCCTAACTGTTCTGCTAGTAGGCTTTTTCGGTTCTATTGGCGTTGCAACGCTTAGTGATTCTATAATACCGTTTTTCGGTGAAGATATTCTTGGCGTCTCTATCGTTACCCATCATCACCACCACGAACATTCTGCCGCAGTTAAAGATACTAGTAGCCACGAAGCTATGGATACTCAAATAGCAGTAGACCATGACCACGAAGTATGTGAAGATAAGACTGTAATGCAGAGATTGCATCTTGGTTTTATTGTAGAATGGTACAGCGTATTGCCGTCAGCCTTGCTTGGAGTTTTTGTTGCCTATTTCATGCCGCGTACAAAATCGCCCCATGCCGCGCATGTCTTGATAAGCACCTGGGCGTCAAGCGCACACATACTAATGAATACCCACACCACGCTCACAGCAAGTATGTGGGTAGGTCTCTTGTTGGTTTTATTCATCTCTGTATGGCTACCTTGCTGCGTTAGCGATATAATATTCCCGATGTTGTTTGTGAAAGACTCAAGTGAGTGTAGTAATACTCACTCCTGCATATTTCACAAACATTAATTCAATACGACAATCGCTGGTAACTGTTAGATCATCTAGAACAGCAGCGAAACCATAACTGCGCTAAATATTAACTGGGATAGAAATATCAGAGCGCCGATTGTTAGTGCTGATTTTCCATCACGCAAGATACTCTTAAATGTTATCTTTAGGCCAATACCGCTCATCGCAATTATCAGTGAGTAATGGCCTATTTTTGAAAGATATCCAATCATATTCTCTGGCAAAACCTTAAATGTTGAGATTAATGAGAATACGATAAAACCAACAATAAATAATGGTATTGTTGGCTTCTTGACTTTTGTACTTCCCTCTTGGCATTTACTTTTAAAGAGGAAGATAAGAATAAAAACAAGCGGGAAAAGCATCAAGATTCTAGTCATCTTCACTATAGTTGCAATCTGACCGGCATCGTCACTTACAGAGAACCCCGCCGCAACAACCTGCCCAACCGCTTGAAGAGTGTTGCCAATAAAAACCCCTGAGTTTATATCTGTAAATTTTAAAACTACTGTTGCAAGAAACGGGGCTAGAAAGATTCCGATTGTTCCAAGAAAGTTTACAATAGCCACTGAAAGGCCAACTTCCTCCTCATTTGCGCCAATTATGGCCTCTGTTGCAGCAATTGCAGAACTACCGCATACTCCATTTCCGATACCTAGAAGCAGAGCGAACTTTTTATCAAAACTAAATATCTTTGATAGAACGATAGCAATTGTTATTGTAGATGCCAAAGCCGCCACTACCAGAAAGATGGATTTGAAACCAAGTTTTTCTAGTATCAAAAAATCAAGACGAACTCCCATCAGGGCAATCGCTACTGACAGGAGATTCTTTTCGCAGAATGTAATCCCAGAGGCAAAAACTCCACCGGGCTTGGCAATATTACCAACCAATATACCAACCAAAATAGCCAGTGCAACCGCCCCAAACGGGATAAACGAAGATAGCAATATCGCCGCTACTCCAATAGCAACACAAAGCAATAATCCATAACCGTATGATAAATATTTCACTCAAAACTCCTTAGATTTTATTGCCTGAATTTATAAAAATGAACAACACGCCACAAAACTACCCACTAGTCTAGAATCTACGTGAGCTTCTTTTCTTCTTTGTTGATTGCGTTTTCTTTGATGACCAGGGTCTTCCTGAGCGTTTTTGTTTTGCATCGCCTTTTGTAGACTTGCTCTTTTTCCCCTGCTTGCTAGCAAAGCTATGCGGCTTTGTCTGGGCATCTCTTTTGCCCCTTGGCGATTTTTGCGGTCTTGGTTGCTTAACTGGCGGTTTGTCGGTCTTGTCGTACTCAAAGCCATCTACTGTATTTTCTATGATTTTTTTATCCAACAAACGCTCTATTGCATTTAGAAGTTTAATTTGATCAAAACTCACCAACGAGATAGCAATTCCATCAAGCCCCGCACGACCGGTACGCCCAATACGGTGAACATAATCTTCTGCTACAGCAGGTAAATCGTAGTTAACAACGTAAGGCAACCTATCAATATCAAGACCACGCGCAGCTATATCGGTTGCGACTAGCACCCTAGCTTTTGAACTTTTAAAATCAGCAAGAGATCTCGTTCTAGCCGATTGGCTTTTATCTCCATGAATAGAGACGGCGTTAATGTCATCTTTTTTGAGTTGTCTTGCAAGTCTGTCTGCGCCATGCTTAGTACGTGTAAAAACTAAAACTCTATCCCAATTTCCATCATGTATTAATTTAGAAAGGAGCTCGCGTTTGCGGCGATGTTGGGTTGGGTACATAATCTGCTCAACCTTCTCAGCCGCTGTATTCCTTCTCGCAACCTCAATCATTTCGGGGTCATCGAGTAGTGATGTAGCTAGAGCTCTAATATCATCAGAATAGGTTGCCGAGAATAGTAAGTTTTGCCTCTTTTGTGGAAGCAAATTTATTATGTGCTTAATATCATGGATAAAACCCATATCCAACATACGATCGGCTTCATCAAGGACGAGAATCTCAACTCTTGAGAGATCGATAGTCTTTGCCCTGGCATGATCTAAGAGCCTACCAGGGGTTGCAACCACAATATCTACTCCTCTGCGCAGCTTCTCAATTTGCGGATTGATGCTCACCCCACCGAATATCTCTATTGATTTAAACGGCATCTTTTTGCCATATTTGCATACACTCTGACCAACCTGAGCGGCTAACTCTCTAGTTGGAGTTATCACTAACGCCCTTGGGAACGTTCTTTTTATACGGGTCAAATCTAATAGTTGCAATATTGGCAACACAAATGCTGCCGTCTTGCCTGTTCCAGTTTGAGCACCTGCGAGTATATCACGCTTTGCTATAATTGCGGGGATTGCTTTTACTTGGATTGGTGTTGCTTCTTTGTAGCCTAATTCGGCTACAGTACTTAAAAGTTCGGCCTTTAAGCCGAGATTGTCAAACGACATCTAATACTCCTATTTCCGAAAAAACGGAAACTAATAAACTAAGGGTAAGATACCCAGAAAAATTTAAGACGCTAATTTATGAAACACTAATTTACATCTCAATTAAAAAAACAAGACATGCTATTGCATGCATCAATAATATCAGCCACAGGTTGCTTGTCAATAAAAGCAAGGCTAAGACTGCTAGAATCTATCTTTATAAACGCTGCTAGGCCATTTAATTTAACCACACAAAAAGAAGCGTCCGCAGGGTATTCTAAAGTTATCGCAGTTTGGTCTTCATAATCTTCGATTCTGTCAATTATATCTTCAAGCGGAACTGCGCATGGGAAATCAATAACAACCTTCTCAAAACATCTCTCAAAGACCGAAGCAAATTCCGCAGACAGAATCAAATCGGGATTGATAACATTCGTAACCTCAGTAATAATCATATATCGCGTTAAGCAAGAGGGGTCAATCTCGATTGAAATATTAAGAGTGAAATCAGGGGTATCTATAACATAAACACCCAAATCATGACTTGCAGTGATATCTCTACGCTTGTATCCCAACAATGTTCGCATTTTTGAGAACAGAGTATCAGCTACTTCTCTAATCTCTAGCGATGAAATCTTTGCCACAAAATTTCGAGTAGCCGAGTTTATCTCATCTGGAAGTTTATATTTCTTCTTATAACCACTAAGATTTTTTATAAATCCAAAAGAACTTCCAACTAGTGAAAACCCCTGTGGATAAATCAATTTGTGCGTATTCGAGTTGTTTGTCAACATTTCTAACTAACCACCAGCCAATTTCACTTGAAATCCTTTTTTCTTTAGGATTTCAACTATCACATCGCGTTTGTCGCCCTGAATCTCAATGACACCATTCTTTAGAGTGCCGCCACAACCGCATCTAGCCTTGAGTTCTGTTGTGAGTTTCTTGAGCTCTGGCTTTGCTAGAGCAACACCAGTGACAAGACTCACGCCCTTGCCCTTTCGCCCCTTCGTCTCGCGTTTGACCCGTACGATACCATCGCCAGCATCAATCGGGGCATCCTTAGAGCAGCTGCATTTATCCACTGGATTTTTACACCCAGGACACATCCTACCTTGGTCCGTAGAATAAACAAGCCCGCCAAGTTTTTTGTCATACGCCATAGAATACAATTCCGAGCAAAAGAATACTCTCAATAGATTTTGGCTCTAATGAATTAACCCTCAATAAGCGCCTTTTCTGCTTCGATAGTCCACATTCCATTTGCATCTAGCTTGCTTGCAACATCAGGTTTAACATCAGATAAATTCTCAAGTAGGGTCAGTGGCATATCCTTGCAAGAAGGATAGATTATGATTTTACCAGCAATCACATGGTTCTCGACAGCCCTGATACCTTCAACCGCACTCTCTAGGCTTCCTATTGCCGCAACTGACAGGTTAGTATCTAAATCACCAGATTTCACTTTGTTAAGCACTGTGAGCATATCTTCAAGAGTCGAGCCACTCGTACCAATAAAGTAGAGTTTCTTTTCTATGTAGCTATTGAGGTCTATCTTTCCAAGTACCGACGCTGCAATACCAGCAAAGATATTTATAATTCCACCTTGAGCGGCATCTTTTATGCCTTGAGCAACCAATGCAGGAACCGGTGCCATAAGCGACATATAATCAACATCTGTCGGCGCATCGCCCTTTGTTGGGTTGTATGGAACATACTTAACGCCACGTTGCTGCGCTAAAGGCTCGGCAATCGCTGTTAGCGGTGCGAGACGCTCATCGTCAAGGTCGCCTGCCATTACAGTAACGTCTTTAACGCCTTGGCAAATATTACGGATTACATGCATAACGCCCATTGGACCACCAGCACCAATAACGTTGATTTTATTTCCCTCGCGTATTTCGCCAGTAGCTGGGATATATTCCATTGATTCTGCTGGATTATCGCCAAGAGTTCCGACTATTCTAATGCCGCCATAATGAACACGCCCAACCGCAGATTCAACATCACGGTCAAACTTGCCACCACAGAGAACGATGTTAAGGATTCCGTGCGCTGCAACCCTATCGAATAGTTTCTCAGCAGTCGTAGCATTCGAGCCATAGTAGATAACATCGTTATAGCTACTATCAATACCGTCTAGGCTTACTAGGGTATTTGTTTTAACGTCAACATCGATTGAGATTTCCCCTGAGCTGATAAAATCAATACTAGCAGGCTTGCCAAATCTTCCAAGCATTGCAACTAATGTTGCAGTATCAAATTTATCACTCTCGACAACAATGAGCATTCTTCCGCCTTCTTTGATTGTTGTACGCTCTTTCACGACGTAAGAGTCTTCAACGCATGCCCACGGCTCGCAAAGTGCAATAGCACTCGCACTGCGGTCTTCAGGGGCCGGTATCATCATGTATTCGCCGTCTGGAGAGGTGCTTACTCGCTCATCGATTAGAGAGTATTCCTGCAGAGCGCCCTCAAGATTGTAACCAAACGCTCCGTTAGATTGTTCTGTCATTAGCCAGCGATGGTCTGCTTGAACTAGAAAACGATCGCCAACTTTAGACTTAGTGACTTTATCGCCAACCGCTAAAACTCTAAGAACCGCTTCATGACCTGGAACTGTTGGCTC
Source organism: Phycisphaerae bacterium (assembly GCA_015493385.1). Lineage (GTDB taxonomy): Bacteria > Planctomycetota > Phycisphaerae > Sedimentisphaerales > Sedimentisphaeraceae > S145-28. The sequence goes on along the minus strand of WGDE01000032.1, from coordinate 4,895 downwards.
TTTGTCAACCTTATAGGCTGGATATTCTTCTAAAACACTCTTGTCGATACCACCAATTATCTCACTTTTACGAACATGAGCATCAAATTGCTTCAGTAGTTTTAAATCTGAAAAACAAAGACCAACTGCCTCTACCTTGCAAAGTAGTTGGTAGTCATTTGGAAGATAAACTTCTTTCTCTGGGTTATACTTAAGTTCATCTGGACCAATAAGTTGAACTGCGCGTTGTGTTTTTGGAAAATCACTCATTATAAACCTCATTTTACTTTTCGAGTTAGTTCTTTTGAGAATTGCTTATCTCAGGGCAAGTACACTGCGATAAAGCATTTTTTTATTACAAGCTAGTGATTATAGCATGCTTGGCTGTTTTATCAACCTTATAGCATCATAAAGCGAGATTTCTGTATCAGATATGCATAAAAAAAAGCTCTCGTAATAATACGAGAGCTTCTAATTAGCCCCAAGGAGAATCGAACTCCTGTTCCCAGGATGAAAACCTGATGTCCTAGTCCACTAGACGATGGGGCCTTTAATCACCACTTCTTAGCTACTGCAACCAGTGAGGGTGAGAAAATACAAGAATTCAAAGACCTTTGCAACTAAAAATTCTATAAAAGCTGTGTTTTTAGAAGATTTATTTAGTCACCCATCATCTTTTGAGTATTCTTTACTTTGAATTAGCCTCATACAACAAGACTTTTGCATAGTCACGCACGATTTCATTCGAGTCAGATTTAGACACCCAATCCAATACTGCCGTAAATTTCTTTGCATTAACCCTAGCAAGGCTATCAAGAGCAACCAAGCGGAGAGGCCACTTTGAATCGTTAAGATTTGTAGAGATTGCATTAACTAGCGTGAAGTCTAAATCGACAGAAGTAAGAGACTTGATGACGTTAACCTTAGTCTCCCAGCTATCTTCCCTTAGAGATTTTGAAAGGGCTGAGTAGAGCAACTCAGGAGGTAGAGTTTTGTAGCTGTACTTAAACATTCCAGCTCCCATTTTCTCCTGTTCAGTTAATATTCCAGCAAAGAGTTGTGAGGCTGCTATTTTTTGACCAATAGTACCCTTCTCAAGCGCATTCATTCTCTGCAATAGGTAGTTTCTCGTAAAATCAACGCGATTGCGTTGTATGTGAGTTTTAATCTGACCTAGCTCGCCAAGAGCGCTAACGATCTTATTGCCTTCTAGCACTGGGTCTAGGTATGTTGTAAAGTCTATATTAATTTCAGCCTGCGGGTGAGATTCTAAAATTCGCGATAGAACAGTAGATGAGAGATCGACACTGTAGAATATACTATTACCCGGCTCAAGGACGTGACCGGGTCTGAATTTAGTTAGAACAATCTCTGGCAATTCCAAAGAGATATCTCCGCTAAGTATTGCGTCAATACGAAGATTGCCATTAATAAAACTCTCGTCAGAAATGACAATATCATTATTGCCTAGATTCGTCACTGTAACCTTTGCAACCATTCTGGAGTTATAATCGAATTCTGTGCCAGAAAGCCCCATCTTGACAGAAATCAGGTCTTTCGGTTTTTCAAATTTAAGGGCTAATATGTCGTTGAAATTTTCTTTCATTCGCTTGTATAATGCGATTGGATCGATTTGAGAGACAAATTCGGAGTTATTTTCCTCCAACAACTTTCGACATTTATCCGCAACGATTGATGCTGGATCGATAGCCACAGCGGCCTTTAGTATATCTATTGCCAAATCGTCTTTATCTTGCAAGAAAAGAGCTCTTGCATAAGCTAGAGAGGCAACTTGATCAGATTCATAATTAGCATGTACAAGCTTATCGACAGCTTCAAATTTGTCACTTAGGCTCAATGTATAAGCGTATAGAGATTTAAATGCATTGTTGTTAGGGTCGCTTAGATATGCTTTATTTGCTAATTCAGATGCTCTCTGAGTATTCTCAAGGCCAAAACAGTAGAACCAAGCAACTTCATAATCACTCAGAGAACCTTTCTCGTATCCCTCCTCAGCAATATTAGCAAGGTCTATAAGTTTTTCTCCACTTGTTTTGGTAGCATCAAAATTGATTGCCGATAGAGTTTCAAGTTCAAGGTCAAAGACTCCAGCTTGGCGCAGTCTCGATGAGAGCTTTAGAAAATCATTAATCCCAGAATCAGACTTGATTATTGCCTCAGCGTATGGAATATAGATTGCGCGTGGTATTTTCGCCGATTGCATCTGATAATCGTATAAATCGAGTGCATAGGCATAAGCCTTTACTGAAAGGCTATACATCCCATATTTATGGCAAAAGTCTGCATAATCTAATACACGGTCAATATCAAAAGGATTAACCGTAACCTTCCTGCGCAGATATATGCCATAGTCAGAGTACGAAATATCATTTGGGTCATACTCTAAGAGCATCTCAAAAGCTGCAGTATTGTAATGGTTCGATTTGTACGACTTTATAAAGTAAAATTTCGCTGATTCCTTATCTGAAATTTGAGTTGCCAATCCCCCTAGTTCAAATGAAATATCAGAAAGCAGGAAATCGTTTACTGTGACTGTAGATTCAAGTTTCTTTAAGATTTCTTCTCTCTGAGTTCTAGTGTTTTGCCTTTGAAGAAGATATGCCGCTGCCTTGAGCGGTGCATATATATCTCCATTAATTGTAACGCTATTTAAAAGTTGATTGTAAATAACATCTGAATAATCATTTTCTGGGCTGAGATTTGCGAATTCAACCATATCACCAAGTGAGAGATTCACATCTTGGTCAAGTTTCTGAGCGGCTGACATTAAAAGGATTGCCTTTTTCGATGTCTGGCAATTGGACTTATTCTCACAGTTTAGCTTATAGACCATATCAACCAAGGCCCGACTCGCCGTCGGTGAGTAAAGTTGTTGAGCATCTAATGATTCTGCCCTGCATAAAGTAGAAAACGTGAGAATTGCACCCATCAATACCGCATAAAATCCATTTTTAAGCATTTTCACTTCCTAATTTTTTACACATAAACTCAGCTATAAAGCCACACCAATAACAATTAGTGAGCAGTTTAACATTTTTTTTATACATTATTAACAATATACTGCCAAATAAAGACAGTTACAGCAATTTATCGTCATTTTCCTCAGCAGTCTCTACAAAAGAATTATCAGAGCTACCTAAATTACTGTAATATTACTGATGAAGTATATTGTTCGTCAAAAATACTAAGACTTATTTCGATTATCTCTTTAGAAGCAGGTCTAACATCTCAATTCTCAGTAGTTTCGATGCGGCCATATAGCTAATTACAGTAGCTATAATTATAAACACGATACGCATAGTATTGGAAAGCCAACCATTGCCTAGCCCTCCCATTGATATTACTACCGCAATCCCCACAAGAGTCATAACTGTCGTTGCAATAAGGGTTTTGCTAATTGCGACAGCAAGCCCACCTACAATGGAGTGGTGAAGTTTGCGTTTCAATACGTACATAAGGATAAATACCTGCAAGTAAGAGCAAATTGCCGTAGAGAGCGCAAGCCCACCAGTACCAATAAACCAAATCAGCACAAGATTGAGCATTAAATTCACACAAACAGCGATTATTGCACTTCTAGCAGGAGCTTTCGAATCTTGCATAGAATAAAAAGATCTCGTAAGGATTTGCTGCATAAAATAGCCGCTAAGCCCTACCGCATAAAAAATTAGCGTAAAGCTAGTCTTATCAACATCAATATCGCCAAACGATTTCCCATGTTCGAGCATCAAACTTACCAAAGGCTTGGCCACAAGAGCAAGGCCTACCGTTGCTGGAAGAGCAACAAAAAGTGAAAGTTTAATCCCCTTAGAGATTGTCGCACAAAGCGTTTCAATGTCTTTTTTGGCTGCGGCGTTTGCTAGTACTGGAAATATTGCCGTCGCTAGCGATATTCCAAACACGCCCAGCGGAAACTGATAAAGTCGCTGCGCGAAGTATAGATGGGTGATAGAACCTCTCTGGAGTGGATAGAGAATTTCTTTATTGCCAAGAATAAAAGAGACGCCCTTTTCTTGTGAAGCTGAAAAAATCCAAGCGATAAGATCATCGCCCAAAGTATTGAGCTGGGTAACTGTAAGCCCTAGAATCATTGGACCCATCAGGAAGATTATTTTTCTAAACCCATCGCTTTTAACATCCCAACTAGCTCTAAGATGGATGCCGAGAGTATGAAGCGGCGCAAACTGCATCGCTATCTGAATTACACCGGCAATGAGTATAGATACCGCAACAACATAAACCTGCGTCTCTGGGGCGAGCCCAAGAACAAGCCCACTAATAATAACTCCGCTGATTATACATAAATTAAGAACAATCGGCGCTGCCGCTGGCATTGCAAAGTGAAAATGTGAATTTAATATTCCAGCTAAAATCGCAACACTACATATCATTACTGAGTATGGCAGCATCACCGACGCAAGGCTTAGGACAACTTTGGTATCATTGGTTACTAGATCAAGCGAGTTTAGCAAGAACATAACAAACCAACCTGCAACCACAATAACCGAGAGGGTTGCAACAACTACGGTCAAAACTGTACTGGCTAATTTTTGCGCGGCGATTTTATCTGTCTTGAGCTCTTGAGAGTAGACTGGTATAAAAGATGCACTTGCCGCACCCTCACCAAATACCCTGCGCGTTAGGTTTGGGATTTTAAACGCCATCCAAAAGGCATCGCCCAAAGCGGTTGCGCCAAAGAAGTAGTTGCAGCTAAGGTCGCGCATAAGCCCGAACACTCTGCTAATCATTGTCAGTGAAACTATCTGTTTGAGTCCCTTAATCATGGTCAAGGTTATAACCTGATTTTGGGCATAAATCAAAATAATATAGATTTCCTATACAATAGTCTGAACCGCTCTGCATGCTTTGCGTATCACATAGAGTTAATGAGCTAT
>WGDE01000031.1 GCA_015493385.1 Phycisphaerae bacterium | reverse complement strand
AACACTAACAGCAAAAGCGCTGTTGAATTGGCAACTGGCGTTGCTCAAGCTGTTGATGGTATTGATAATGTATCTGTGGCGGCTTGCCCACCATTTGTTTACTTGCAGTCTGTTATCAACGCTGTTGGCAGTGATAGCAAGCTTGCAATTGGCGCTCAGGATATCTTTTTTGAAGGAAACGGTGCCTTCACAGGTGAGATTAGTGCTGAAATGCTCAACGATCTTAAAGTGAAATATGTACTCACGGGACATTCAGAGAGAAGGCATGTTATTGGCGAAAGCGACGAATTAATCAACAAAAAAACGCATGCAGCCCTTGCAGCAGGCTTATTGCCAATTCTCTGTATTGGCGAGCTTTTGGAAGAGAGAGAGTCTGGCAAAACCAATGAAGTTGTTTCTTCGCAGGTAAAGAAGGGACTAGCTGGTTTTACAGCAGAACAAGCAGTGAAAATCACCCTCGCTTATGAGCCAGTGTGGGCAATTGGTACTGGTAAGACCGCTTCTTCGGCTCAAGCACAGGAAGTTCATGCTATGATTCGCGACTTACTAGCTCGGATGTACGATAAGCAAACGGCAGACCAAATGATTATTCAATACGGCGGTTCAGCTAAGCCAGAAAATACTCATGAGCTTATGAGCTGCGCGGATGTTGATGGTCTGTTAGTTGGTGGCGCAGGGCTTAAGGTTGATAGTTTTGGAGAAATGATAAAGATTACTTCTGAGCTTTATGCAAACCTCTAAGGTAAATGTAAGTGAAAATATGTGTCAAAAAAGTCTGACGCATTCCTAACCCCTTATATTATAGGAACATGAAATATGAGTTTAATTTTAGCAAAAGTCCCCTTTGTAATGTCAGTGCTTGCGGTTATATGGGTTGTAGTGATGGTTCTGTTGGCCCTTATTATCCTTGTTCAAAAAGGTAAAGGTGGAGGACTCGGCGCAGCTCTTGGTGGAATGGGTGCCGGAAGCTTACTTGGTACTAAAACAGGTGATTTTTTAACCTGGGTAACCATTGGATTTACAGCCGCCTTTCTCGTCTTAGCAGTATTGCTTGGAAAATATTACAAGCCAGAAAGCATAATTACACAGCCTAAAGAACAAGCTGTTAAGCAGCCAGCAACTCAGGTTCCTGCTGATGTCGCAGAAGAGTCAACAAACGCTCCGGCAGAAGCACCAGTTACTGACAAAAAATAAATTAAGGTGTCTAACATGTTGACTAGCATGACTGGCTATGGCCAAGCTTCTCTCGAAAAAGATGGCGTAAGCTACACTTTAGAGTTGCGAACGGTTAATAGTAAGTACTTAAAGATTATTTTACGATTGCCCGACGATGTTGGTTTTCTTGAAGACGAAATCGAGAAACAACTCAAAAAATCGCTATTTAGGGGAACGCTGAACTATTCCCTGCGCATAAAGAATGTGTCTGCAAAACCGACATTCGAGATTAATACAGCTTATCTTGATGCCTACGTTGAACAAATTGATAAGGCAGCGGGTAGTGTTAATGCCAATATTGCCACCAATGTTAGTTTAGTAGAGTTGCTCTCACTACCTAGCGTATTGCAGGTCAGCGAGCCCGATGAAGCTCTAGCTCAAAGTACTCGTTTAGCAGTACGAGAGCTAACTGAGAAGGCTCTTGATGCGTTGATAGAGATGCGTATGGTTGAGGGTCGTGCGATGGCAAAAGATTTAGAAGGTAATTGCCATTTAATGCGAGATATCTTGGAAAATGTCAAGGTTAAGGCCCCTACTGTTGTAATTGAATATAAGGATAAGCTCCAAAAACGCGTGGATGAACTCCTAAAAGATGCCCATCTTGAATTAGATGAATCAATATTGACACGTGAAGTTGCTATTTTTGCTGACCGTTGCGATATTTCTGAAGAAATTGCGAGATTAGATTCACATCTCGAACAGTTCCTCAATCTCTGCCAAGAAGGTGGAGTTGTGGGGAAACGCTTAGATTTCCTTTGTCAAGAAATGTTTAGAGAGACAAACACCATGGGAAGTAAGGCTTCTTCCGCTGAAATTAGCAAATGTGTTGTTGATCTAAAGTGCTGTATAGATAGGATTAAGGAGCAGGTTCAGAATGTCGAGTAGCCACCTTATTCGCAAGAAAACATTAGAGAACGGTAAACTTGTTATTATTAGCGGTCCAAGTGGAGTTGGAAAAGGCACTATTTGCAGAGAAGTTGTAAAAAGGTGCAATGTTGTTGTTAGTGTTTCAGCAACAACTAGGAAACCAGGCAAAAACGAAGTTAATGGAGTTGATTATTGGTTTCTTTCTAAGGAAGAGTTTGAAGCAAGAATTGAAAATGGCGAGCTGATCGAATACGCCGAAGTTTTCGGCAATTACTATGGAACGCCAAGAAAAGAGCTTGAAGAGCTACTTAATACCAACGCGACGGTTATACTTGAGATAGACATTCAGGGAGCGCTGCAAGTGTTAGATGTGTACCCAAAAGCGACAACAATCTTCATTCTGCCTCCAGATATAGACGTTTTGAGGGCTAGAATGGAGAAGCGAGCACGTGATAATGGTGAAAATAATGAGAGAAGACTAGAGCAAGCTTCTCGTGAAATAGCGCAGGCTTGGCAATATTTTAAAAATATGGTTGTTAACGACGATCTTGAACAGGCAATAAATGAGGTTGTTGATATAATTGAATCTGGAGACTAATAATGATTGAAGAACTAAAGCACAGTGAAATATATGAAAAAGTTGGCGGTAAATTTAAACTTTCAGCCCTAATGCAGAAGCGCATGAAGGAAATAATGAACGGTTCCCGCCCATTAATTGACAATACTAAAGGCTTAACCATGATGGAAATTGTTGTCCAAGAGATTCTTCAAGATAAAATCACTTTCGA
>WGDE01000030.1 GCA_015493385.1 Phycisphaerae bacterium | reverse complement strand
TCGACATTATTTTAGAAAGATAAAAATGAAAAAAATAATGACTTTAACAATAATACTGATGCTATCTCTTACTTTAGTATCGTGTGCTAAAAATCAGAGTTACTATTCTGATAAGAGGCAATTGCCCGGTGGTGGTCCATTGGCTAAGGCGAGCGCTGAGCATACTTTTAAGTTTGTAGTTGTTGGTGACACTCGTACAGGGCATGACATCTTTAAGGAAGAGATGAAAGAGATAGAGCTACTTGACCCTGATATGGTTATAGATCTTGGTGATATGATTGATGGCTATAAAAAGACAGTTCCAGAGATTGATGCGATGTGGGATGAGTTTGACCAGATAAACTCTCAATTTAACGTTCCATTTGTGATGGTGGCTGGCAATCACGATATTTGGAGCCACCTCTCTGAAAGTATCTACCAGAAACGTTATGGGAAATTGTATTACTCGTTCGATTATAAGGGCGTCCACTTTATTGTATTGGACACTGAAGTGCTAGACTCCAAGGGGCATCTTATTCATCGAATAGATGATGGGCAGATTGAATGGCTCAAGGCAGATTTGGCGTCATCTAGCGATGCGCGTGCGACATTTGTCTTTATGCACAAACCGTACTGGAGGGGACCAACATATGCTGTTGCGAAAGAGGCTAAAGGGTATTGGTTTAAAGACGTCCACCCAATCCTTGCAAAATATGGCGTCGATGCTGTCTTTGCAGGGCATGTACATAAGTACCTCAAAACTCCAACTATAGATGGAGTCTCTTATTATATCGTCGGAGGCGGTGGCGCAAAAATATCGAATAAGAATCCTGGTCCTAAGAATGGTGATATTTTCAATTATTGCCTAGTGACCATTAGAGCTGATAAGTGGAATTTGGCTGTAATCAAACCAGGGGGTATTTACCCAGATAACTTTGCTCAGGTGAAGAAATAAAATTCACCATCAAGAGCATAAAACCATGAAAAATAGTGCAATAGAGTTCACAATACAGATGCACGTCTATATAACACTAGAGGCTTGGAGTTCCAAATATAACCACTTTGACATAGTGAACGCTAGAGTTTTCATGATTTACTAAAGGAAATGTCGGAACAAACACAGTAGTGGCATTTATACTGTTAAAATAAGTTTTTGGCTATGTTGTTCAAAGGGGTATAGGATGGGAGTTTTTGGGTTCATAAGTAAAATCAAGTCTAGTAATTTCAAGAGTCTTTTAATCGTTTTTTTATTATTGAAGTGTTTTTCGTCTTCGGATGCGTGGGCAGTCTCCCAAGAGAATAACATGTACACATATCTGCCAGACTGTGATGCCATAAAAATTGCTCAATCACACGATAAGGCAAAGATTCAAGAGGTAATAGATTCAGGCGTTGATATCGATTGTCAGAACAAATATTCCTACACCGCTTTGATGATTGCAGCGGAATATAGTTTAGAAGCATTAGATGTGTTGCTAGACAACGGAGCTGATACGGAAATCACTGACAAGAATGGGCGAACTGCAATCTTTTATGCCATTGGTGGTTCGCGTAAGATTAAGGCTTTAAAACGTCTTATTGCAGCCGGAGCCAATCTCGATATTCGAGACATTAACGAAGAGACATTACTTTCAAAAGTAGCTGGTCCATTCAGTACTGAGCCAGAGAATCTCAAAATAGCAGAATTAATCCTTAAAGCTGGCGCAGACCCAGACTCTCGCGATGGACATGGAAAAACAGCCCTAATGGATAACGCAAGTGGATTTGGGAGTCATATTGATTTGCTTATAAGTTATGGCGCAGATGTGGATGCAAAAGATCAAGAGAATAGAACTGCTTTGATGTGGGCAGCTGGTTACGGATCAATAAATAGCACCAAAAAGATATTAAGCCATAAACCTAAAATTAACCAGATTGATGCAAATGGTAAAAACGAAATATTATACGCTGCATGGAATAAAAACCCTCGAGTCCTTGATCTTCTTAAAGAGGCTGGTGTAAAAGTTGATTTTGTCGACAAGGATGGATGTAATGGAATCTTTATAGCTGCTCAATCTGAAAATATCCCAGCTATAAAGTGGTTTTGTGAACATGGCATCGATATTAACTCCACAGACAAACAGGGGAGAAATGTAATCGCTTTCATTGTTGAAGAAGGAGACCGCAGCGACTGGCATTATAAAGAAGTAGTTAAAGAATTAGTTGCTCTTGGGGCTGATATTAACCAAGCAGATAAAAATGGCTTCACGCCAGTTGAGTTAGCCACCGCCGCTGGTAAGACTAAGATGGTGGAGATACTGACTCAAGCCGGCGCAAAAATGACGGCGAAAGCTGGAAAGATTAGGCAGAGTGAGTTCACTAGACTAATCTCGTCTGGAGCTGATGTTGACAAGATACTCTCCATGCTTGAGGATGGCTATGATATTAATGCAGAGGACGAGAATGGAATAACGCCGTTTGCTGCTGCGGCGATGTCAACAGCCAAGCCAGAGGTTTTGGTGTGTTTACTTAAGCACGGTGCAAACATTAATGTTACTGATTCCCATGGCAGAACCATGCTGATGTTTCTTTGCTATGGCAACTATGACGCTGCGATGCTAAAGCCTTTGCTTGAAAACTACAAAGATATCAACAAGCAAGACAATGTAGGAGTTTCTTTGTTGATTTTGGCAAGCGCGTATCGCTCATGCGATATTGTCGAGCTTATTATTGATGCAGGGGCGGATCCAAACCTTAAAGATTCTACAGGCAGAACAGCTCTCTTCTATGCGGCAGCAAGAGGTAACCTAAAGATGGTTAAGCAACTAATCGATGCTGGAGCAGATGCCTCGATAAGAGATAATCAGGGGCAACCATTTATCTTAGGTATGATGAAAAACCCTGATGACGATTCTGTTCAAGAGATACTCACCTATGCTACATCAAAGGGGCTTTTAAACGAATCAGATGTGACAGAATTTAAGAAGTCGCGTAAAGCCTTTAAAGAGTATTTTGAGCAGATGATGAAGGCGTCAGTTGAACAGCCTGAATCGTATGTTGATAGACAAATATCTGAGACCAAAGATATTGATGCTCAAGATTCTGATGGCAAGACGCTGTTGATGCGTCTATGCGAGGAAGGGGCTGACGCAAAATCGATTAAGAAAGTTCTAAATGCTGGGGCAGATCTTGAAATTAAATGTAAGGATAACTGGACAGCGTTAGCCTATGCAATTAATTACGCCCCATACGAGACGGTCATGGCACTTGTTAATGCTGGCGCAGACGATGATATGTCTGACTGCGATAAAACTATGTTAATGCTAGCCGCTAACAATCCAGACGCTAGGGTTCTTGATTATTGCCTTACTAGAGATAGTAACATCAATGCTACAACAGAAAAACAAAAATGGACAGCTCTGATGTTTGCGTCTGAAAATACAAATCCAGAAATAGCAAAAAAACTCTTGGCGGCTGGTGCTGATATTAATCAAACAAATCTTTCTGGTATGGATGCTCTAATGATTGCGGTGTCAGATTGCAATCTTAAGGTTGCAAAACTCCTTCTTGAGGCTGGAGCTAATCCAACCACCTCAAGGACAAAGGGAACAACTCCATTAGAAATGGCTGTTCGAAGGCATTGTAGTATCGAAATGGTCAATTTGATTGCGCAGGTAATAGGCAAGACGGAATCGGTTGCTCCTTATGCTAAAGAAGCGATAGACGACTATTTTGCTATGTGGGCATTTGATGACGATTCTAGAGTAATCATAGCAAGGCTTGAAGAGCTCTCAGGAGAGGTTCCAGAAGAATATTACACTAAGTTGTTGTTGAGAATTGTCTCTTATACCAATCTTGAAACCGTAAGAGAACTGATAAGGCTTGGAGCTGATGTTAACGCTCGCAACAAAGATGGGCTTACAGTTTTGATGCTAGCAGTAGGCAACCGCAATCTGGAGGTAACTAAAGAAATCTTAGAGCAAGATGTTGATATTAATGCAATTAGTACTGGCAGAGCAAAAGGCTACACTGCATTGCATTTTGCTCTTGAGCGCAATAGAAGTCTTAAAGTTGCAAAAGCCTTGGTCAAGGGCGGGGCAGACTTAAAAAACAAAGAGCTATATGGCAATTTAGCTAAAGTTGCAATGCGTAACACTTACAAAGATGCATTAGAATTTGCAGAAAAACTTGGATGCGGCAAACTAACAGGAGAGGATGGCTCTTATGCAGACTCTGCTCTGTTAAAAGAGGCTGTTTATTGTTGCGATTCGAAAGAAGTAAAAAGATTATTGGGTAAATTTCATTTTTCACAAAAAGCGATTGACGATGCATTCGTAAGTAATTGCCTCTTAAGTGCTTACAGGATTAAGAGTTATGGCGAAACCCCTGTGTTTGAAATAGCCAAGGAGTTGCTCTCGAAAGGAGCTTCAATTGACATAACTGTCCAGTATGGAAGTACTTTATTGATGAGAATAGCTGGGGATCGTAAGATGGTGCCAATGCTAGGGTTTTTGATCGATAATGGAGCAGACGTTAATTTTGTGGTTCGCCCTAGAGATTCTACTGTGAGAACGGCTTTGCTAGTTGCAGCTCAGAATCGTAATATCAAAGCAATAGAAAAACTTTTGGCGGCTGGAGCTGATGTAAGTGTAGTCGAGAATAAACTCTTGACAAGCTCAATCGCACATGGAGATTATGACTGTATACGCCTTCTAATAGATGCAGGGGCTAAGATAGATCCCTCACAGAGTGGAACGGTTCTAGGCTATTTGTTTGAGATTCCCGTAGAAAAAAGAGAAGAATTATTCAGTCTTTATACTGTTGCAGGTCTTGACATTAATCATATAGACCCTTTTACTACTGAAACAGTTTTCATGAAAGTCTGCCGGTGGTCTCATTCGCCAGATGAAATCCAATTTTTACTTGATCACGGCGCAGACGTAACCATAAAAGATAAACGAGGGCATGACGCTAAATATTACTTACAAAAGAACAGCCATCTCAAGGATTTAGATTTATTTTAAGATTGAAGCTAGTCTTGCTAGAACATATTGCATGTTTCATTTAGAATGATGTAAATGATGTATTGGTTATTCATTGATATTGTTGACTACTCCTAATTCTTTTGAGTATTTATTGTGTATGGTGATAGAAAGAATGAAAAATGTTAACGACGAAAGGAATCTAATCAAATGAAGACTTTACAACGCGTATATTTACTTACAATTCTTGTAATGGTAGCACTAACATTTCTCGCACCACAGGCCGTATTTGCAGATGATGACGGGCCGAGCCAGCTAGTTACAATTGAACAGGTTCCCGCAGCAGTACAGGCGACTCTAAAACGAGAGATATCCAAGGGAAACATAAACGAGATAAAGAAAAAAATGGATGATGGCACTGTAATCTATGAAGCGAGTTTGACTATCAACGGTAAAATATACGAAGCCAAAATCGCAGAGAATGGCGTTCTGCTCGAAAAAGAACTCAAAGACAGCGCAGAACATCGCAGTGTATGGTCGTTTGAGCAGGACAAGGTCGGCTCAGTGCCTAAGGGCTACAAGATTGCGGCAACAAATGAAAAGGATAAACTAGCCACTTGGCAAGTTGTGCTAGATAAATCATCTCCAGCTTCTGCGCATGTTGTTGCAATAACGCAGAACAAAAATAGCGGCGAAACCTACAACCTCCTGATGTTGGAAGATAGCATCTATGCCGATCTTGAGCTTGAAGTTATGATCAAAGCAGTCGATGGCAAAGAAGATCAGGGCGGTGGGCTAATCTGGAGAGCCAAAGACGAAAACAATTATTACGTCTGCCGCTGGAATCCTCTCGAAGATAATCTCCGCCTTTATTACGTCAAGGACGGCAAACGCAAACAGCTTGCATCTGCCGAAGTCAAAACCGACAGAACCGCTTGGCATAAAATTGAAGTCGAGCAGGATGGAATCAATATCGAAGTAGAGTTTGATGGTAAGAAACTCATTGAGATCGACGACTCAACTTTCACCAAGCCCGGTATGGTAGGTTTGTGGGTCAAGGCTGACGGTAGAAGCAAATTCGACAATATCAAAGTCGAAGGAGTTGACCTATCAACCAAACTAAAGACTAAAGGCAAGAATTGACGACGATTAGAGATGTATTAAAATTAAGTAATCGTGGCGATACGGCCGTAAAAATAGACAAAACAAAGAGAGGTATCTATGACAGCTAACAACCAAAAATACAAATTCTTTCTGTTAATGACAATACTTGCTGTATCCATTATGACACTTGTCTCCTGTAAGGCGAAACGCAGCGATTCAAAAACTGTCACCGTGTATGTCTCAGAAGATCAAATATTCTCAGAACCTATTCTAAAGGACTTTGAAAAAGAGACTGGCATAAAGGTTCTAGCGGTCTACGACACTGAGGAAGCTAAGAGTACTGGTTCTATGAACAGACTCATCGCCGAAAAGAATAATCCTCAGGCGGATGTGTATTGGTCTAACGAGCCAATCAGAGCCGAAATCCTCAAACAAAAGGAAATCTCGGCGCCTTATGTGTCTATAAACGCCAAGGATATCCCAGAGATGTTTAAAGATCCCGATGGCTACTGGACAGGATTTTCTGCTAGAGCAAGGGTGCTAGTTGTGAATAATAGCGTAAAGGATAAGCCTACGAAAATTGACGCCTATTTAGATCCTACCTGGAAGAGCAAGGCGGTTATAGCCAACCCTCTATTTGGCACTACTACGTCCCAGATAGCAGCTCTCTTTACTGTCTGGAATGATATGCAGGCAAAAGAATTTATGAAACAGATGAAGCGTAACAAAGTGGTAATCTCACCGGATAACGGTGAGAGCGCAGACTTCGTAGCTACAGGACAGTATGCCTTTAGCCTTGTAGACAGCGATGATGCCGTTAATCGTATAAGACAGGGAAGACCACTTACAATGATTTATCCTGACCAGAAAAAAAATCAGATTGGTTGTTTTATCGTTCCAAACGCGGCAGTGCTTATAAAGGGTTCGCGTCATCCTAAAGAGGCTCGGTTACTAATAGACTACCTACTCTCAAAAGAGACTGAGCGAAAGCTAGCCCTTGCTGACTGCGCTCAAATTCCCTTGCATCCAGATGTTCAAACGCCTCCAGAGCTAAAACCGATTAGCGAGATAAAGGTTATGAAGGTTGATTACGCCAAGGTTGCTGAGAAGATGGTTGAAATCCAACCATTCCTAAAATCGTGGATGGGTCTCTAGGTGCTAAAAAGAGCTCTACTAACATTCATTGCTGTCTTGTTTATTGTTATAGGTATTGGGCCAGTTCTCTCGATGTTAGGCAAGAGCGTTATAGTGGACGGTAATTTCAATCTGCAAGCTTATGCAGGTGTAATGACGTCTGCGCATCAGTGGAGGCTAATGGGCCACAGTATGGCTCTCTCGTCTCTGGTGACAATTCTTACGGTGAGCGTTGGGGTGCCGCTTGGGATACTCCTTGGCAAGACAAATTTGGCTTTTCGTAATTTTTTTACAGCCATCTTCATCATCCCTCTGCTTATTCCACCGTACATAATAGCGGTCTCATGGTTCGATGTTTTTTCAAAAGACTCTTTCTTTGCGCATCTATTTGGCGCCTCGGCTAGCACGGCAATCACAGATTTACTCTTTGCTCTGCCAGGCTGTACTGCAATTTTGTTCTCAATCTTTTTGCCAATACCAATGTTATTGACAATGATTTTTTTGCGAACAATCAATCCTCAGCTAGAAGAGGTGGCTCGATTGGTGTCAAGTTGGCGAGTTGTGATGAGAGGGATTACTATCCCGCTGATTATGCCGGGCATTTTACTCTCTGCGATGTTAGTTTTTATTCTTAGCTTTGGTGAGTTTAGTGTGCCGAATTTTCTGCGGTACGACGTTTTTCCCGTCGAAAGCTTCACACAGTTCTCTGCCTTCTACAACTTCAGAGCTGCCACCGCGGCCGCCGTCCCGCTTGGAGTTGTTACGTTGATACTCCTTTTTGCCGAGACGGCTTTTTTGCGTGAGCGCACATATCAGCTGCGCCAATCCCCCCAGCTAGATCGTCTACCGCAGATAGAGCTTGGGACGTACCATAAGTGGTTGTTGGCTTTGACTGCGACTATGGCGTTTGTAATTGTGATTGTGCCTATAGTCGTTCTTGCCATTAAATCGGCGAGTATATCCAATTATATTGATGCGTTCGATAAGGCTGGTGGAAGTTTGCTTCGCAGTCTTGTGTATGCTGTTATAGGTGCTAGCCTTCTTAGCGTACTTGGTTTCTTTATGGGCTATCTAATACAAACCAAGGCTCTAAAATGGTGGCGGTCTATAGATTCGATGACTATTTTTCTTTTTGCACTTCCAAGCACCGTCATCGGTATTGGGCTTATCAGCCTCTGGAACACGCGTTGGACAAATTTCATATACGCTGCGCCTACTATTATAATTCTCGGCTATCTCGCCAAGTACACGGCACTAACAAGCAGAATCTCAGTTACCGAGCTTGCACAAATCCCGCCCTCGATGGAAGAGGCCGCGCAGATGGCTGGCGCAGGCTGGTTGCGCAGGATGATATTTATTGTAGCTCCGATGGCTCGGCGAGGTTTGCTAGCGGGCTGGTTAGTGGGCTATATCTTCTCCCTGCGCGATACCGGCATCACAATGTTAGTTTATCCAGCTGGCAACGAAACATTGCCCGTGCGTATCTTCACTCTCATGGCAAACGGTTCTGCGCAGCTCATAGCCGCCCTTTGTATGATTATGATAATCACCACATTGCTACCGGTAGCATCCTTATGGCTGTTGCCACGTATTATGACAAGAAAGATAAACAGATGAAAAACGTCACAATAGACTCTGTATCCAAACAATATGGCGGTGAAAAAGTCTTAGACAACGTCTCGCTTAAAATTGATAAAGGGCAGCGTATTGTCATTCTAGGCCCCTCCGGTTGCGGCAAAACGACAATTCTGAGACTACTCGCTGGTTTCATCGCACCAGATACGGGAAGCATCTCTATAGGCGCAGAGTTAGTGTCTAAGAGCGGCGAAATCATTAAACCACCCGAACAACGCAATCTCGGTATGGTATTTCAAGATCTCGCCCTCTGGCCGCATCTGAGCGTCAAAGGGAATATAGAGTTTGGGCTCAAGGCTAAAGGAGTAGGAAAAAGTGAAAGGCGAATGCGCATTGAGAAAATACTAAACCTTGTAGACATGGCAGACTATGCAAAGAGGAAACCCTCCGAGCTATCTGGAGGTCAGCAGCAGCGGATAGCACTGGCAAGGGCATTAGTTCTAGAGCCAGATTTACTACTGATGGACGAGCCACTCTCAAGCCTAGATTCAGACCTTAACATACGCCTGCGCAGAGAGATTGTCCGTCTACAGGAAAAGTTAAAATTCGGACTGCTATACGTAACCCACGACAAAGACGAAGCATTCGACATTGCAACACACGTAATCTCAATGAAACACGGTAAAATAGAAAATATCGCCACCGCATCCTCTCACCGCAACCAAAATGAGTAGAGATTGCCGAGCATATGAATAACATGCTTAAAGAGAGTGAATCGAATAAAAAAGGTTCGCTTGTCCGCCAAAATGAATTTTTAGAGGTCCCCATTATATCACTCAACTATAACCGAAACTCCGTCAGGAATAACCGCTATTCGGGCGTCTTTGCCATGTGCGGAGAACGCTTGCGACAGAGCCTGGTCAAAAGTTGATGCGTGGCCAAGATGCATTGCTTTTATTGTTGAAGCTTCGCAAAGGTCGGTAACTAAGATAACGTTGTGCTTAGTCAAAACTCTGGCTAGAATCTGATACTGCCATTGATCAGTGCGCGTTTGGTTGCGTTTGATTTTATTCACATCATCAAGCACTAGCTGCGGCGATTTGGCTTGCGCCATCGTTTTGAAGAAGGACTCGCCGCCATGGCCATCCTCACAGCCTGCAATCATAATGATAGTGCCACCCGTTTTGCACATTCCCTCAGCGGTTGTCATCCCTTTTACAGCCTGATAAATATTCTGGTCTAGTGGATAACCCCCGTTTGAGGTTATAACAATATCCGCCTGACACTTTTTAATCTCTGATATGGATCTGGTAAATTCACAGCCCGCATAATGAGCCTGTTCATAATGACCGGCAACAGCCTTGATGATTCTTTTATCCTCATCCAAGATTACATTCATAATAAACGCAAGGTTAGCTTTTTTCGCGGCCCAGAGCATATCCTGATGCAGAAGGTTGTTTTCCAGATTACCAGTTCTTGAGTTAGGATCAGAGATAAACTCTACGCAGTGGTTAGCCAGCACAGTCTCTGCGCCAGCGATACCCGGCAGAACGCTTTTTCTGCCGCCTGAAAACCCAGCAAAGAAATGTGGCTCGATAAACCCTTCGGCGATTAAGAGGTCGGCTTCAACAGCGAGTTTATTGATAAAGCATTTTCCGCCAGACGGCAGGATGCCAAGTTCTACGAGAGAATTATCGTCGAAAGCGTCATGGATAACAATTTTTTCATTATTAACAATATCTTCGCCAAACTTATCAGTAAGCTCCTGATGGGTCGTCGCACGATGATTGCCCGTTGCGACCAGAATCGTAATGTCGATTGCAGGGTTTGCTCTTCTGATACGTTCCAGCAAAATTGGCAGGGTAATCTTGCTAGGTACTGGGCGAGTATGGTCGCTAGTGATAACAACAACATTCTTTTTCCCAACAACCAAATCCTCAAGGGCCTCACTTTCGATAGGGCTATCAAGAGCCAGCCGTACTAATTCGGCTTCAGAGGTAGCTGCGCTACCTGAGGTACTAACCTCCGTCGGCTTGAACACCCCGATGATATTCTCATCTGGAACAGTTATTTGCATATTGGAATGTGAATATGGAATTGTTATCGTTGACATATCTTTATCCCTACGGGAACCCTGTTATATTAACCACAGACTAACACAGATTAGCACAGATTTCAAAAACCTTTTTTAAATGCTTTAACCCTATTAGAGTTAAAACTCTAACAGGGCAAGCGATAAAGAACCAGAAGGCGCAAACGAAACCAACTTATTTTATTTAGAAGACTAAAAGCATTTGAGCATGAAGATTATGAAGTCCTGGGAGCGCGTAGCCCCAGCTCCGCAAACCGTTCACTTGCAGTTTTCACTATCAATTCAAATTTGAGATTGCAAACATCTTAATGCTAATAACATAAAAATGAAAATCTACCTTAACAGGCGTTCCTCAACCTCTCATTGCAAATAAGAGTCTGTCGCTTAGCATAGTGGTGCATTTAGCGCGGTGGTGCTGTTAGCGCGGTAGCGCAAGCTGCCCGACGTAGATTACAACGGCAACGCCGTTTCCTATTTTAGTAAAACAGGGACTGGTATGTTCGGCCAAAGGCCGGTTGCAGGTGTACCTGCTTTACGGAGCACAGATTATAGTGACAGCAATTAATTGGTGGTGGCATCTATTCATTTGTTTTGTCTTGGCTCAGCGCAGATTAATTAGGATTAATTAGGGACAGGTACAACCGGCTTTCAGCCGAACATACCAGTCCCTAATTAATCAAACGAGCTTATTCTTTTTCCGGCGACTAACAAACTCATCAACAGCCTCTGGATTTCGGTTTAGAAGAAGCTCGTCAGGAAAGTTTAGCTCTTCCAAGAAAGGTCTTACTGATTCATCACGGCCAAGTTCGGTTATCGCATGCGCATCACTATTAACAACCATCTGGCATTCATTCTCAATACAGGCTCTTATCAAGCTCCTAGTGATTTCATCGTCAACGCTTTTCAGCAATGTCTTAGAGTTATTAAGCTCTAGCACAATGCCATGTTGTTTCGCCGCTTTTGCCAAAAGAGAATAATCAAGAGGGTAGTCCCTTGAGTTTGGGTGGCTAATAATATCAATAAAAGGATTCTCTTCAATCGCTTTGATCAGCATCTCAGTATTCTTTTTCACACCGAGACCTCTCTTCGTATTTGCATGGATTCCCAAAAGAACGATATCCATATTCTTTAGCTGCGCCATCGGCATATCAGTCTTTCCATCCTGACCCACAAGATTAAGCTCAATCCCTTTAAAAAGTTTTATATCAGAAAAGACATTCTCAAACCTATGATAAAACACATTACTAACACGACCACCCACAGCAGAGCCATGATCCGTTATAGCAAGCGTCTTAACCCCAATCTCTCGCGCATACCCAAGCATCTCCAAAATAGAATGAAGCCCACAGTTACTAAAATGCGTATGCACATGCAAATCAACTTCTAACAAAGCTTTCTCCTTATATCAGCGCTTTGGCTAAAGACCATATCTTTATATCTCCCCTGAACCTCTATATGTCTGACCGATTTGAGTTATTCGAAATTTTCGAATAACTCAAAACATCGCATAAACACAGATTAAGGCAGCTTAGGATTCGTCATCCGAAAGTAAACTCTCATCTGCTATTGACTCAAGCGAGAGTGGCTCAATAGCAGGAAGGACTTTCTGGGATCCAACCAGTCCTTCTATAGTTGCATAAATATCTGTGACATTTCCCATTACTTTTTGAATTTGGGTTTCTCTTTTCTTCCAAATTCTTTGCATAGATCGTTTTTCAGAGTTCAAATCTTCCTGCATTTGCTTATATGCACTCACAACAGCCTTAATGTGCATAGCAAACTCCTGACTTGTTATATAGTTGTAAATCACATCTTTTAGCGAAGATTGATTTGACTGAATTATTTCAGACCTTTTAAGATTTACAAGGCTTTGTCGAAGTGCCATTGCTAGGCCTGTGGCAGATTTGTAGTCCGTAACCCAAACATCTTGATATATTCCAAATGAGTCAATCTTTGAAGGAAGAGCTATAGACATTATCACGGCGAGATTGGCATTAGCTTCTCGTTGATCGTTTTTAAGCTTTTCAATCCAGCCTTTCTGGAAATCCTTAGTATTCTTAGATTCCCACAGAATAGAGCCACATTCTTTACCTGAAGAATTACGAACCACCTGCAGAATATCCGCACCTCTGGCTCCTTTCTTGATTTCTTCAAATCTATCAAATGGGAATGCCTGCTGCAATACTTCTTGAAGCTGTTCTTCTAAAGCTTCACCTTGTCTTTCCTGAGAGCCTGTTTCCGCCTTGCGCTTAAGATCTTCAATCTTTCCCTGCATTGATTTTATTAGATCATCTTTCTCACGCATCTTAAGCATGCTTTCTTCTGCCGCTTTTTTTACAGCCTCCTCAGATATCTTTTTTCTCTCTTGGGAAATCTTCCGCTCAACTTCTAGTTCTAGTTGCTCGCTTTGCTCTTCAAGCTCACGTTGCTTGCGCAGAAAATCCAACTCTTTTTTCTTAGCTTCAGATACTTCCTTACGTTTTCTTTCAAGCTCTTCTTGCAGGGCCTTCGTTTGCTGGGCC
>WGDE01000029.1 GCA_015493385.1 Phycisphaerae bacterium | reverse complement strand
TACGGCTGAACAAAATGACGCGATCGTAGAAAAAAACGATTCCCAAAATGTTGGGTAATATTATTGGAGCGTTTAAATCAATTACAACCGTTGAAAATATTTCGGGGCTCTAAAACATAAAACAAGTGGTTTTATTCCGTTTCGTTTGCGCTCGCCCTGTTAGAGTTTTTTTAAATATATCTTTCAATCTATTCGGCAAATATTATATCTCTAACATTTAACGGAACATAAACGTACCCTCCTAAACTCTAACAGGGTAAATCTGTGGTTAGAATCTATAGAAACTAGAGCCCCAAGTGAATCCAGCGCCGTAGGATATGAATAGCCCAAGGTCGCCGGATTTTATTTTGCCTGCACCAATCGCTTCGTCCATCGCTATTGGTATGCTAGCAGATGATGTATTGCCGCGATTTTGGATATTTATTACGAATTTGTCTATGCTAATTTTCATTCTCTTTGATAGAGACTCTAGCATACGAAGATTCATTTGATGTGCGATTACAACATCTATTTGGTCTTTATCAATATCTAGATATTTAAGTCTAGCGTCAACTTCTTCTTTTATTCCTCTTACTGCCGATCTAATAATAGACTTATCGTGAAAGTGTATGTAGTGGAGGCTGCTATCGATAGTCTCATGTGTTGGCGGCATTCTTGTTCCACCGGCGGGAATTGTTATAGCTTGGGAACCTTTTGAGTTTACTCCGAGATTTATATCTATAAATCCTTTATCTTTTTCACCACTAACAGAGAGAATAACTGCGCCAGCGCCATCACCATAAACACTCGCGGTATTTGGATCTTGATAATTAATAAATTTACTTCTAATCTCAGAGCAGACGAGTAATATATTTTTTGCCATCGCTGACTTTATATAGGCGTTTGCGGTGGCTATTGCGTATAGAAAACCGCTACATGAGGCAGAGATGTCCATTGCAGGTATGTTGACTGCGCCTAGATTTTTGTGAACTCTGCATGCTGTGGGAGGAAATGTAGTATCGGGGATTCCAGTTGAAACTAAAATCATATCAATATCATCAATTACCATATTGGCGTTTTCTAAAGCTCTCTTTGCGGCGATTGTTGCTAAATCGCTAGTTGCTTGGTCTTTAGCGGCGACATGCCTGCGCATTACACCGGTTCGCTGCGTAATCCAATTTTGGTCTATGCCTAGACTTATAGCTAAATCTTGGTTAGACAATACTTTCTCTGGTAGATAGCTGCCAGTCGATCTAATTGTTACGGATATTGACATATTACTTCTTTTATTGCACCATAAATAATTAATAAATTCGGCAAGATTATAGTGATTATCATCTTAATATCCAGCAGAATATATTTGCTAGAAAGCTCAATGTCGAGCAAGATAGCCTAATTCTAATTTAAAGTTTCATTATTCTTGACTAACTACACCGATGTAGTATTGTATTTACTTGAAGATACATGGTAGCCCTATAGTGTTTGTGAGGATAATTTTGTGTTTAATGAGACAAAAAATATTTAATATGGCATGCCTTTATCGATAAAATTTTGGGTACACAGAGGGAGAGTCTCAGTGGTTAATGAAAAAACAAATTCCTCTTGAAGTAGATTATTCAACTTCGCTTGGTGTTATGCTTGCTAAGGAGAAAGTGTCGCCAATTGATGGAGTTGCTACAATGTCTGAGAGCGAGAAGACCAAGGCAGGTAGATATACTTTTTTGAGTAGCAATTAATATATTGATAATTTCATCGGAGAATATGGAAAATGAGAATTACAAAACTTCCAGTTATAGTATTACTTAGCACGCTTGTTTTTATTGTTTCTGGCTGTAATGAATCTTTCCAGAATAGTGGTGTGCAAGATAAAGAGACCATTAAAGATACTGATAATGATACATACATTGTTGGTCAAGTTGAAAAGGTTACGCTGACCCAAAAGAAATTTGTTTATAAAGCGAGAATTGATACAGGAGCAACAACATGTTCTGCTAGTGCGACTGACATTGTTGAGTTTATCCGAGATGGAAAGAAGTGGGTTCGTTTTAATATGATTAATCCAAAAACGAATGAAAAGGTACAATTTGAAAAGCGTATCTCTAGAATCGTGCCAATTAAGCGACATGGCGCTAAGGATCAGATGAGAAAAGCAGTTAAACTGCCTATCGAGCTTGGCGAGATTCACGATGTAATAGAGTTTACACTGACAGATAGAAGTAAATTTGAATATCCAATTCTAATAGGTAGAAACTTCCTAGCTGGTAATGCCATTGTGGATTGTAATCAAAAGTACACTGGTGCGGTTGCGGTCAGTTTTAAATAATTAGAGGTTCCCTTTAGTATATTTGTTGATTTCAACATTTTTTTGGCTTGATTATCAGGAGGTTACGAGTATGGCAGCTAAATATAGATTTTATATCCTCATTGCAATTTTGGCATCTGCAGGCATTTTCCTCACAATATATAAAAACAGGGTCCTGCATTTTCCGCTTTTCACCGACAAAACAATTCCTGTCTGGACAGTCGAGTCTCACATAACGTTTGAACCGACGAGTAAAGATGTAGAGGTATCTCTTGCGATTCCGGGTAACCAATCCAATCTTGCTATAGCCAGAGAAACGCAACTATCAGGCAAAGAGTATCAATTCAATATAGTCGAAAATGTTCCACATAAGGAGCATCGCCGTGCGATATGGAAGGCTTCTGGCGTAGATGGAAAGCAGGATATTCTCTATAGAACTTCTGTTTACGATGTGTCGCAGAGGAGATTAGAATTTTATAAAGCTGATATTCCAGATGTACCAGTAGAATTGAGCGAAGAGCAGCTTGTTGCGGTTAAAGAAATCGTGAAGAATATTAATGTTGATCCAAAGAAAGATAAGATTGCTTTCATTGATGCTCTACTAGATGTTATATCAGAAAAAGAGTTGCAGCCGCAGGCGGTCTTGCTGTTGGGAAGCAAGCCTACAAAAGACAAAAGACTAAAATTAGCACAGACAATATTGGCAACATTGGATATTAAGTCTGTATTGGCAAAGGGGTTTGAGCTAGACAAGAGTAAAAAGAAACAGAAATTGACAAGTGTTCTCTGTGTTGGAAATGAAAGCAAGTGGAGCTTCTTTATCTTTGGCACTGATTCACACAAATTGCCACCAAGATTTTTGTTTTGGCAAAGAGGTGGCAACTCCCTCTTAGATGTTACAGGTGGTAAAGATGTAAAGATTCGTATTTCAGTTTTAAAAGAGAATAGATCTGCTGGCGCATTTGCTGTGGATACGGCGTCTAATCATAAGTCTATGTTGGTTAACTTCTCTATATATTCACTCCCTATCTCTCAACAGAGTACATTTAAAAAACTTCTAATGGTTCCACTAGGGGCTCTCATAGTGGTTCTGCTGCGCAACCTTGTTGGTATTGCAACATCGGGTACATTTATGCCAATTCTTATTGCAATGGCATTTCTTGAAACTAATGTCTTGCCTGGAATTGTAATATTCTTGCTTATCGTATCTTCAGGGTTGGCGGTTCGGTCGTATCTAACAAGGCTCAACCTCTTGTTGATACCAAGGATTTCGGCCGTTCTTATCGTGGTAGTTTTCATTATGGCGTTCCTTAGCGTCTTAAGTTACAAACTTGGTGTGCGTCAAGGACTGACAATAACCTTCTTTCCTATGATTGTACTTTCTTGGACAGTTGAGAGATTGTGCGTGCTATGGGAAGAGCAGGGGGCTAAGGATGTGTTTGTTCGTGGTGGTGGCTCGCTGATAGTTGCAGTCATTGCTTATTTTGTTATGTCTAATGGCACAGCAAGACATATGATGTTTGCATTCCCTGAACTCATGCTTGTAGTTCTTGCAATAATACTTCTTCTTGGCCGTTATTCAGGTTATCGTCTGAGCGAATTGATTAGATTTAAGGCTTTCGACCAAGGAGGCAACGATAATGCTTAAATACATTAAACCTTCTAGACTGCGCGAGCTTGGTGTGGTTGGAATGAACGAGCGGAATGTACGCTACATTATGGAAAATAATCCGCGTAAGTTTTTTCCCGTTGTCGATGATAAGCTCAAAACAAAGGTTGCAGCGCAGAAGCATAAAATAGCCGTACCGGAGCTTTATGCTGTCGTAAGAGAGCAGTCTCAGGTGCGCAAGCTAAAAGACATTCTCGCGCCTTATAGTGAGTTTGTTGTCAAACCGGCCAATGGTTCGCAGGGTAAGGGGATTTTAGTTATTGTTGGTAAATATGGGGATAGTTACCTAAAACCAAATGGAGATAAGCTTTCTCTCCTAGATATGCAAAGGCATGTTAGTAATACTCTTAGTGGATTGTATAGCCTTGGCGGTGAAAACGACAATGCGATGGTTGAAGCTCTTGTACACTTTACCGATGCTTTTAAAAAATTCACATATCAAGGCGTCCCTGATATTAGGCTTATTGTTTACAAGGGCTATCCAATAATGGCTATGATGCGTCTTGCAACGAGTGAGTCTGATGGAAAGGCAAACTTGCATCAAGGTGCGGTCGGAGTTGGTATCAATTTGGGAAATGGAAAGGCGGTTGGCGCTGTTAGCCATAACCTTCCTTGTCTTGAGCATCCGGATACTGGGGCAAAGCTCTCAGAGCTAGTAGTTCCACATTGGGATGAGCAGATATTGCTTGCATCTAGATGCTACGAAGTCACTTCGCTTGGTTATTTAGGTGCTGATATTGTAATTGATAAAGAGCTTGGCCCGCTCATCCTTGAATTAAATGCTAGGCCAGGTTTGTCTATTCAGATTGCCAATCAAGAAGGGCTTGCCCATAGACGTGCTAAGATTGATGCGCATATGGCTAAAAATCCCAATGAGACGCCAGAGCAAAGGGTGGCATTTTCCAAGAAGAGTTTTGCGGTAGATAAGTAGCAAAGCACTAGAAACTTAAATGCTTGCCGTGAAGTTTTGTGAAAAAAAGAACTTCAAATACATTTTGTGTGTAAAAACAGCATTTGCAGTCGAATAAATCTTGACTTTGATTTGGTTAGCCATTAGATTATCGCCCGATTGTGTTGAGTTTCTAACAAATAAAGAGTTTATATAAACTTATGTCTAAGGAGACACAAATATGGCGACTAAAGTTGCAATTAACGGTTTTGGCCGTATCGGCCGCATGGTTTTCCGTGCAGCAGCAATGCGTGATGACATTCAGATTGTTGGTATCAACGATCTTTTGGATGTTGACTATCTTGCATATATGTTGAAGTACGATTCAGTTCATGGTCGTTTCGGCGGAGAAGTTTCAGTTAAAGACGGCAACCTAGTAGTAAACGGCGATTCAATTCGTATTACTGCTGAGAGAGACCCAGCAAACCTTAAATGGGATGAAGTTGATGCTGAGGTTGTTGTTGAGTCTACAGGCTTCTTCCTAACGGACGAGACAGCACGTAAGCATATCGAAGCTGGTGCTAAGAAGGTTGTTCTTTCTGCTCCTTCTAAAGATGCTACTCCTATGTTTGTATGCGGTGTTAATACCGATTCATACGCAGGGCAAGATATTGTTTCTAATGCATCTTGTACTACAAACTGCTTGGCTCCAATTGCTAAGGTTCTAAACGACAAGTTTGGTATTTCAAAAGGTCTTATGACTACAATTCACGCTGCAACTGCTACTCAAAAGACAGTTGACGGTCCTTCAATGAAAGATTGGCGTGGTGGTCGTGGTATTCTAGAGAATATCATCCCTTCTTCAACTGGTGCTGCTAAGGCAGTAGGTAAGGTTCTTCCTGAGCTTGATGGTAAGCTAACAGGTATGGCTTTCCGTGTTCCTACTTCTGATGTTTCTGTTGTTGATCTAACAGTTACTCTTGATAAAGAATGTAGCTACGAAGATATCTGCGCTGCTATGAAAGAAGCTTCTCAAGGCGAGCTTAAAGGTATTCTTGGTTATACTGAAGATATGGTTGTTGCAACAGATTTCCGAAATGAAGTTTGTACATCTGTATTTGATGCTAAAGCTGGTATTCAACTTGATGGTACATTCGTTAAGGTTGTTTCTTGGTACGACAACGAGTGGGGTTACTCAAACAAGGTTCTAGATCTTATCAAAGTAATCACAGCATAGTACTTATCGGTATAGTTATTTCAAGGGAGAGCTAAATGTTACTATTTTGCTCTCCCTTTTTCGTAGTGAAATACTTAGGGAATATTGCGATTACGCCCTAATTCCCACGAACACACTAGTCTATTTAGCGTATCAATTACGGAACTTTTTATAGGTCGTTTGAAAGTTTTTTAGGGCTTGCTATAGTCAACTGTACGATTTTGGTACACAATGCAGGTTTATATTTTATAAAATTGTTGTTAAATATTTGTGTTAATGTTTTAATCGTTGCAGAGATTTGTTGTAGCTGTTTTTGTGGCTATTCTATGTGTTTTGATGTGTGTATTTAAAGTTGAAACTTTAATGTACCGAAGTAATGAGTATTAAGCGCATAATCAAAGGAGTTTTGTATGTATGATGAAAAAAGAAGAGAGCCTCGTTTGCGTTATCAATGGCCAGTATGGTTTACTGGTTGTGAGGATGGTCAGTTGGCGCAGGGGCAAATGATTGATGTTAGCTCTGGTGGAGCAGCGTTTACCTGCTATTCTGATAAATGCCCAGTTCAGGGTGATAAGATTACCGCTCGTTTTAGTGTGCCAAGATATACAGATGGTGATTCTTTCGATATGGAGAATTATGTGCGCAGCAGTAGTGTGTGTCGTATCGAAGAGGTTAGCCCTTTTGTACATAAGGTTGCGGTTCAATTCTCAGAAATCCTTCCATTTAAGCCTGCTGAGGTTACAGATACAGAAGCTTTAGCTATAAACGACACTATTATTATATAAATTTGCTCTAGTTTTTTAAAAAAAGAATAATACAAGTCGCTTCCTCTTTAGAGGTGGCGGCTTTTTTTATGCACATCGTTCCATTTGCCTTGTCAGTACTTGCCAAAATCTTTAATAACGATTACCATAAGGCTATGTTAGAAAAAGGACTAGTACAAATTTATACGGGAGACGGTAAGGGCAAAACGACAGCGGCGTTTGGGCTTGCTTTTCGCTCTTGCGGTGCGGGTAACAGAGTTCTTATTTATCAATTTCTAAAGCCAGAATCGCTAAAGCTTAGCGAACGTGATGCAATTAAAAGTTGCGGCTTGGATATTGAACTAGAGATTCTGGAGATGCCTTGGGATATGCGAGTCTCGCTTGACGATCCTTGTGTTTGTAAGCTTGCGCGTGAGAAAATACAAGAGGCTTGCAGTCAAATACAAAAATACGCTTCATCTCGCAAGTATGACGTTATTATTCTTGATGAGATTGTGTTTTGCCACTACAAATCGCTAGTTACGACAGAAGCGATAAAAGAACTTATCAACTCTAGAGATTCTCGAGTTGAGATAGTTATGACTGGTCGCGGTGCTAAGCAAGACCTTATTGAACTCGCGGATTTGGTCTCCGAAATTAAATCAGTAAAACATCCTTACCAAAGTGGTGTTAATGCTAGAAAAGGAATTGAATATTAGAGGTGCCCTGAAAGCATACTTTGAGTTTAGTTATCTATTGAGGTGAAAATGGACGCTCGTATTGCAGTTATACTTTGCGCGGCTGGGGCTAGCTCTAGATTTGGCGGCAAAGTAAAAAAACCTTTCATAAAAATTAACGATAAAGTCGTTCTTATAAGGAGTATTGAGCTCTTTAGTGAGAACCCACTTGTCTCTCAAATAATACTTGCAATATCAGAGCAAGACCAAGAGAAGTTGCGCATCAATCATGGTGCATTCTTGGATTTTAGCAATGTAGAGGTAACCTTGGGCGGCAAGGAGAGATTTGATACGGTGCGCAATGCTATGGCTGTTGTTAGAAGCGATATCACGCATATTGCGGTTCACGATGCTGCAAGGTGTTGCGCTAAGCCGGAGTGGGTTAGCCAGGTATTTCAAAAGGCAATAAATTCTGATGCTGCAATGCTAGCGAGTAGAGTTGTTTCAACAATCAAACGCGTAAGTGCAGGTGTGATAACAGATACCGTTGATAGAAGTGATCTCTGGGAAGCTCAGACCCCACAGGTTTTCAAGAAAGACTTACTAGAGAGAGCCTATAATAATCTTGTTAATCTTGATAAGTCGAAAATAAGCGATGATTCTATGCTTGTAGAGGCGCTTGGGTGTGAAGTTAGCGTTGTAGAGACGGATAATTCTAATATTAAGATAACTACCCAAGCCGATGTGGTTATCGCGCAGGGGATTCTTAATTCTAGAGAAAAAATGAGGCCAAAGGGGTATATGAACCCTTTCCAAGAGGATCAATGGTAGATGCAGAGCCTCTGAATTAGGCTTGATTAATCTTGACAAGTTTTGTTTAAATGTTAACTTATAGCAGAGATGGTTGTGGTTTCTTTGCTATTTAGAAAGGATTCAGTATGGGTAGATTATTATACTTAACACTCATTGGAGCGTTTTTATTGAGTGTAAGTGGTTGCCGAGTTGTGCATGTTAAAGCAGAGCCTCAGGTTGCAGGTACACAAGAGGCTAAAGCTCTAGAGACTAGCGATTCAAAAGAAACTCAAACTCCAAAGAATCCTCAGATTACACAACAGTCTCAGACTGCAGACAAAAAGCCTAAGACTGTAAAAGTGCTAAATGATGCTCCTTTGTATGATAAGATGCAGAAAAACCGCAACGCGTATTTCCGAGCTCTTAACAACCTAGAGAATTATTATAGCACAGTTGGTAATAATATGAAGCTCGGCTGGGTGCGTAAAGAAATTGCAATACTCGGTTCGATTCCTAGCTATGATTATGTTTGGGGAATTAAAAACAAAGCCAAGTTATCAAAACTTATAGCCCAAGCTGGTTCGTCTGGCTTAGTTTACGGTTTTAATGAAGTTGACCTTGTTGAAGACATGGTGGCTAAACGAGGCGATTATTATAACGCTCTCAAGGAGCTAGGCGATTACTACAAATCTGCCAATGCTAACCGTAGACTATCTATGCTTAGCGAAGAGCTTAAAGTTCTAGGTGTTGTTTCGCAGTACAACTATCTTGAGAGTAGTACGATTTCAAGGACAGACTATGTCGCGGCTGATTCTATCGATGCGGCAGATGAGATGTACAATGAAGCAAAACGGCTCGATTCTAAAGGGCGTTTGCTAGGTGTAGCGTTCAAGAAAACAATGTTAAGGGCAGCGTTAGCTAAATACAATGAGCTTATAAAAAAATATCCAACAAGCGATAAAGCCGACGATGCGGCATATAAAGCGGCTGAAATTTATAAATATTTTGGCGATTACTATCCTGCCGCAATATACTATCAGAGAGCATTCGAGTGGAATGAATATACAGATTATCCAGCTAGATTTAAAGCTGCTTGGATAATGGATACGAAACTTGATAAAAAGAGCGAGGCTCTAGAGCTGTATAAACAATCAATATTGCTCGAAAAGAACTTCTCAGACAATGTTGATATTGCTAAGGCTAGAGTGAAGACTATATCAAAGAGCCCACAGGATGTTTCAATAGATATTAATTCATCCAACGACAACTAGAGGTTTTCTAGAGAGTTGATTCCACAAAGCCTGCTTTTTAAAGCAGGCTTTTTTTATAAATCGCACGGTAAATATTAAATGCGCAGCACAATAGAACAAAAAGTCTTTGATTATATTACCATCAACAAACTCTTTTCTGTTGAAGATAAGCTCGTTCTTGCCGTTTCTGGCGGAGCAGACTCTGTGTGTCTATTTAGAATTTTATGCTCACTAGAAAAGAGTGGCTTGCGCAGAGAGAATTTTCTCGTTGTTCATGTCAATCATAACCTGCGTGGAGAATTTTCCGATGCCGATGAAAAGTTCGTCGAAAATTTGGCAAAAGAGTATGGTGTTTGTTACAGGGGAATATCTCTTGATGTTGCCGGCTATGCAAACGCCAACAAACTCTCAATTGAAACCGCCGCAAGAAATCTCAGACAAATACATATTGCAAACGCAGCAAAAGAGTTTCACGCTTCTCTTATAGCAACTGCGCATCACCGCGGAGACAATGCTGAGACTCTCCTGCACCGTATGATACGCGGCTGTGGGTATCTAGGGCTTGCTGGAATTTGGCCTAAAAAACATTTCTCATCATATGACATTACATATATCAGGCCTTTGCTTGCGATTGACCGCAGTGATATTGTTGGATATTTATCTAATCTTAAACAAGCTTGGAGAGAAGACCACACCAACAACGAGCTTGTGTACACACGTAATAAAATAAGGCATAGATTGTTGCCATTGCTAAACTCTAGCTGTGATTGTGATATAATTGCAAAGCTTGATAGCCTTAGCAACTCGGCTAGAAAGCTTCAAAATAGAATATCGCTTGCAGTAGAGAATAGTCTGAATTTAATAAAGTTTGATGTTAAAAGGGCGACTATCGCAAAATGTGAGTTTAATAAACTAAGCCCAGCCTGCAGAGTGGCGATTGTGACCCATATTCTTGACGTGCTTGGCTTTAGCTCTTCGAGGTTAGATTCTATTCATATTAAAAAAATACTCGAATTAGCCCAGAGCGATGAGCCAAATTCAAGCCTGCAATTGCCGCAAAATTTTGAGTTGTTAAACGAGTATGGCGATTTAATCTTTTATCACAAGCAAGCTCCAGAGGTTATCGAAGATACTCACTTGGCTGTCACTGGGGCTGCAAAGTTTGGGCATTTAGAGTTTAAGACTAGAGTCTTTGAATTTGACCAAAAATCGTTTCAAGCTTACAAAAGAAATAGTGACTCTAATGTTGAGTGGTTTGACGCAGATAAAGTCTCACCAAAATTGATTCTAAGAC